>CAYOHT010000178.1:0-4536 GCA_964403815.1 uncultured Cocleimonas sp. | reverse complement strand
AGGTAATATGGATTCGATGGTGAATCATTACACCGCAGATCGTAAACCAAGATCAGATGATGCCTACACCGCAGGTGCCAAAGCAGGCAAGCGACCAAACCGCGCAACCGTAGTTTATGCACAACGCGCGCGCGAAGCGTTTAAAGGTGTGCCAGTTGTTATTGGTGGCATCGAAGCAAGTTTACGTCGTATCGCCCAATACGATTATTGGACAGAAACCGTCAGGCGTTCAATCTTGCCCGATTCAAAAGCCGATATGTTGTTATTTGGTAATGCCGAGCGCGCCATTGTTGAAGTCGCGCATCGCCTTGCCGCTGGTGAAAAAATTGGCGAGATTACCGATATCCGTGGCACAGGTTTTATGCGCCAAGGGATTCCCGAGGGTTGGACGTTAATTGATTCTACTGATCTTGATGAGGTTGGCTCGATTGAACACCCTGATGCGAATCCTTATATCGATACTACCAAGAGCAATGATTGTAAAAAGAACGATGAAGATGCTTTCATTGATGATAAAAAAACGGAAGAAAAGCTAAACAGCACCGCTGCGAAAGTTATTCATTTTCACGAGCGCCCAAAAAAGCTAGATCGCACAACCACGGTGATTCGTTTGCCATCGCACAATCAAGTGGTTGATAGCAAAATTTTATACGCACACGCCTCACGCGTTTTTCACCTAGAAACAAATCCTGGTAACGCCCGTGCGCTGGTGCAAATGCACGGCAAGCGCGATGTGTGGCTAAACCCACCGCCACAGCCATTGAGCGCGCCAGAGTTTGATCGCCTGTTTGAAATGCCTTACACGCGCAGACCGCATCCATCATACGGTGATTTAAAAATCCCCGCTTACGATATGATTAAGTTCTCCATCAATATCATGCGTGGCTGTTTCGGTGGTTGTACATTTTGCTCTATCACCGAGCATGAAGGGCGGATTATCCAAAGTCGATCAGAAGATTCAGTAATTCGAGAAGTCGAAGCCATTCGTGACAATGTGCCAGAATTCACAGGCATTATTTCTGATCTCGGTGGACCAACCGCCAACATGTATCGCCTATCCTGTAAGAGCAACAAAATTGAAGAATCTTGCAGGCGTTTATCCTGTGTCTACCCCGGTGTTTGTGAAAACTTAAACACCAATCACAAACCACTGACAAAATTATATAAACGCGCGCGCAATGTGGAAGGCGTTAAACGTGTCTTCATCGCATCAGGCTTACGCTACGATTTAGCCATTCGTGATCCAGAATACGTGAAAGAATTAGTCACGCATCATGTGGGAGGTCGCTTAAAGATAGCACCAGAACATACCGAGAAAAGCACATTATCAAGAATGATGAAGCCACCGATTGGTAGCTACTATAAGTTTAAAGAACTGTTTGAAAAATATTCAAAAGAAGCGGGCAAAGAGCAATATCTCATCCCCTACTTCATCTCATCACACCCTGGCACAACCGATGAAGATATGATGAACTTAGGGTTATGGCTAAAAGAAAACAAGTTCAAACCCGATCAAGTACAACAATTCATCCCCACGCCAATGGCATTAGCATCGGCGATGTATCACACAGGCGTAAACCCACTAAAAAAAGTAGGCTCAGACACCGAGCATATCGACACCGCCAAAACAGCCAAAACAAGAAAATTGCACAAAGCCTTCCTACGTTATCACGATCCAGAAAACTGGCAAATCATTCGTAACGCGCTCAAACGCATGGGACGTGAAGATTTAATCGGCACAGGCAAAGAACATCTCGTGCCTGAATTTACACCACGTTTAGAAAAGCGAGGCGCAAAGGGAAGCAACAGCAACGACTTCCACCATAGAATCAAAAACAAAACAGTAAAGAGTAAAAAGCGTGTAACGACGAGTGGTTTTAAAGGTAAGTCGAAAAAGCGTGCGGGACAAAACCCGAAGAACCAACAAACGAAGCATCGCCGCTAGTTTTATTGCTTCTTCTCTAACCCTCCTCCCGTAAGATAAAGGAAGGGATTTAATGTACAACAGAAAAAAGATGAAAAATATAAAGCACACACCCCCCCCACTTTTACATGACATTTATCTAAACGTCATGTAAAAGTGGGGGGGTGTGCTTTAATTAAAGAAGATAATTATGACAAAAACACAATTTAGAA
Organism: uncultured Cocleimonas sp.; assembly: GCA_964403815.1. Lineage (GTDB taxonomy): Bacteria > Pseudomonadota > Gammaproteobacteria > Thiotrichales > Thiotrichaceae > Cocleimonas. The sequence continues at coordinate 2,400 of CAYOHT010000178.1, read as the reverse complement.
TTTTGGTTGTACTTTCCTTATTCTTCGGTGTACTGGCAGTAGTTTCTGACCTTGTTATCAGCAACCCAATTCTTTATCAGGTGACTGTGTACGCAGAATCTTTAGAAGCTGAGTGGTCTGATACAAAAACATACATTGGCATCAGTATAGGTGTACTCCTTATCATATATCTCATATATACATTCATTGGTCTTTTATTTTTTTGGAATAACGCAAGGCTCTTTTATTTAGCGGGGTTCATTGTATCTATTCCTTTTTATTTTTATTTTTTGGGTATAGTGGTAGTTAGCCCGATAGGAGGATTACTATATGACTCTTCAAATATTTTATCTGGCATGATACTAGCTTTAATATATTTCTCGCCTGTTAAACAATATTTTACAGAGAGATCTAACAAGGAAGCCTAACAATATACCTAGACTAAATGCCGTAAGCTAATTACTGCTCATGATCATAACTATTCTTAAGTAATTCCAAAGCATCATCACCCTGCACGATCTTACTCTGACACCCCTCAAAACCAAACACAGCTACCGTTGTGAAGCCGCGATTATTCACCGCCATGTCCAATAAATCTTCCGCAGACAAACTCAAGCGCCCTGCTCGTTCGATTAGCTCAAACTTCATTTCGCCCAAGCCATCGAATGCACGAAACACGACTTCGGTGCATACCAACCTATCAGAACTAAAAAAGTCGAAGTCAAAATTATAGCCTTTGCCTTCGTGTTGCACCACGCGCTCTAAGCTTTTTACTAATAGATTTTTATCCAGTTGTGGACGGATGATGACGAACTCATCCACGTCTAAGGTTTCGCTCAGCGGGCGGAATAACACGCCATCTTTTTGTGCTTCTAAGCTACGGATTTCACCTTGCCAGCGATTGGCGATGGCTCCTTCAATTTGCACACCCAGTGCATCACGTTCAGTATCAGAGCCTATGTACAATGCGGCATGTGGCCAGTAGCCAGGTAAAAATAAATTACTGGCGACAAAATCATGCCGTGTGACAATCACATCGCCTGATTGTAGAACCTCTGCAACTTGTTCTCTAATTTCATCCGTTACACGGCTCGCATCGTGAATACCTAAATCAGCAATTACGCGCCCTGCTTTTTCTAAGATAAAAAAGGATGTAACTTTTTTTGAAACAGCACCTCGGCGGGTTATCGCGTGCCATAAATATTGAAAACGTAGTTTTATAAAGGCGAGCTGGCTGGGGTGTAGCGTTCCTTCTAATAGGTCTAAGTTTTGAACAATTTCAGCAACGTAGTCATCGTTTTCTAGGGTTGCAATAAAATCCTTATTCGCATCCACCATGTTCATCATGTATTGCATTTTCATGGCGTTGTCGGTGTCGCTCAATGACTGATAAATCTGCGTAAAAACCTTGGGTGGGATACGGTGTTGTGGTGCGCCTTCATTGATTTTTTGTTGAACTAATTTATGACTTGCTAACTTATCAATCAACAAGCGCGCCATGCGTACGGCTTGACATGATGAGGCATAGCCCAATAGAAAGTGACGCCAATCGTCTACGGTTTTTACATTTTCAATATCATCAGAAAAGTGCTCTGACATATCATTGATAATTTCCCAGAATCCTGACCGGATCGTGAGGTAGCGCGAGATCAGCGACCAAACAAGATCATCTTCCTCTGGCACAAAATAGCCGCGTTTTATTGCGCCTTGAATTATAGATTGTTCAGGCTGTTCGGCTGATAACTTTGCTAAGGCTTCGGTGAGCGATAAATACGCGCGTTGGGTCTTCCTAAGATCAGTAAACATTAGCTTCTAACCTCTATTTTTATATCCACGCTTATCGCATCATCATTCAAAAGCATCTCGCCATCTTGAATATTACACTGCAGTTCCATATTGCGCTGTACCATCGCATCTACGCCCTCGGCATTAATATGAAAGACTTTAAGATTATTAAAGCGCTGTAGTTTGCTCGCTATTTGCTCCCACCAAACATGCGCTTTGCGCTCGTGGTAAGTGTAGATAATCACCTTATCCGCACGTCCACAAGCTTTGCGAATACGCTTCTCATCAGGCTGACCTAAATCAATCCAACATTCGATATCATCGGTTAGTGATTTTTGCCACAAGTCTGGCTCATCATCTGTGCTTAAACCTTTGGTAAAACTTAAGGATTCACTCGCATTCGCGATAAAAGCAATCACCCGCACCATAAAACGCAAGTCAGTTTCTGATGGATGCTGTGCTGCGGTTAGCTCGTGCGTTTGATAATAATGCCGATCCATATCGGCAATATTGAGTGTTATTTTATTGATTGTTGCGCTGATAGCCATAGAGTTATTTTATATATAAAAATAGCGCTATTAAAGCAGTTCTACTGAGCTTTGTCGAAGCACACCCCCCTACTTTTACATGATGTTT
>CAYOHT010000177.1:0-4560 GCA_964403815.1 uncultured Cocleimonas sp. | reverse complement strand
TATAATAATTATTATTCTCAAGATAACCAAAAATCCTGCCCTAAAACTGTATTATATAGCGACGACTACAGTTGTCAGACAGCTTTTAGTCTTTATTTACGCATTCGTGAAACATCTTAAGAAATTTTTTTTAATTTTTTTTCCAATTATTCCTATTAAAAATAGCTTAATTATTGATCAATAGAATCAATAAGATAGTAAAAGCACCTATTACAATCTGTAATCGTGGAACATTTCTCCTCAAAAAATTGTTGGAACTATTTAAATATCATCCCGTCGTACTTCCCGAAGCTGCTGTAATTAATGTTTGGTTTCTGAAACGTTGATTATGGTCTGATGAACAGAATGTTGTTTTCTTGTATTTACATACATGATTCACATCGAGGGAATTCTACATTTGCTTCATAGAATTGTTAACTATGTTGTTGGCAATATATAAAACGTCAAATAAAACTTTAAGGAGTACATAAAATGACTATTAAAAAAACTGCACTATCGACTTCAATCATCCTAGCGTTGGGCCTATCAACTTTTGCATTTGCAGAAACTAAAGCAGCAGAGGGCGCTACAGCTGCAGATGGCACTGTTGTTGAAATCAAGTGTGTTCCACAAACAGAAGTAGATTTAATGACTGCTGAAGATAAGGCTAAATTGACTTTACCCGTTTGTGAAGCGGATGCTGATGCAGCTGCGGCTGCTGAAGAGCCTAAAGCTCCTGCTCAATAAGCTTAAGCTTTAGACTCATAGGACGCCCACCTTGTGTGGGCGTTTTTGTTTCTGATGATCATGTAAAAGTAGGGGGGTGTGCTTTTAAATACTACACACACAAAAGCCTTCGGCAACGAATCACCAAAGGCTAAAATGAAGTAAATGTGATTACTGCGGTAGTTTAGCGGCGAACAACACTATGAATAACGTGTGAATTCTCAAAAAACACTGAAAAACCTGCATAATCCCAACGTGTGATTTTTGGATTACGTTTAGTGATTTTACCTTTTGATTTTTTAACGCTTTGTGCTGCACCATGCTTTCTGCTTACCGTTGACATACTGTCACCAGCCTTTGGCAAGTTAGCTTTTTTAAGCACTTGAGCATTTGAACCAATTGATAAAATATCTGCCTGAGCAGTCATAGTCATTGGCGCAGCTACTGAAAGTGCTGCTACTAATGAAAGTTTGATAACTAGGGGTTTAGTATTCATTTTTATTTTCTCTTATTTTATTGTTGTTATAAAATGTTATAAATTTGTTAAAACACAGTAAATTTATACAGTTATCACAGAGGGTTAAGGCTATAATCCGCAACCATGTTTAAACCTTTAGAACTCTTTGTCGGGCTACGCTATACGCGTTCGAAGCACAAAAATAACTTTATTTCTTTTATCTCCCTCGCGTCAATGCTGGGGATATTATTTGGGGTTCTTGTGCTTATCACCGTTCTTTCCGTCATGAACGGGTTCGAGAAAGAGTTGAAAGGAAGAATACTAAGCATGGTGTCGCATGTCACGATTTCTGGGACGGACGGCGAGGCAGAAGGCTTACTTTCCGACTGGCGGGATGTTCAAACCAAACTTCTTAAGAATCCATCTATTCAAGGCTCAGCGCCTTTTGTGCGCAAACAAGTGATGATTAGCGCCAACGGCATCCCTGGTGGCGTGTTAATTCAAGGTGTTTTGCCAGAAGAGCAGAGCAAAGTAGGCAACGTTGCCAAAAATATCATAGATGGTGATTTTAATGCGTTAAAGCCGCGTAGTTATAATATTGCGCTGGGTTCAGGCTTGGCGCAACAGCTTGGGGTGTTTCTTGGTGATAAGGTTACGGTGATCACGTCACAAATTCGTGTTACACCTGCAGGGATGATTCCTCGTATGAAACGCTTTACAGTGAGCGCTATCTACCAAGTGAATATGGCGGAATATGATAATCTCACCGCGTTTATTCATCTGCGTGATGCCAGAAAGCTGTTTAGAACCAAAGAACAAGTTACAGGCATTCGCTTAAAACTTGATGATTCCTTTAAAGCGCCACATTTAGCGCAACAGTTACAAACAGAGTTTGGCGATGATTTTTATGTTGAAGATTGGGGACAAGCGCATAAAAGCCTTTTTCAAGTAATGGAAACAGAAAGAAAAGTCATGTTCTTCTTCTTGTTTCTCATTGTCTTAGTGGCAGTATTTAACCTTGTATCTACACTTGTGATGGTGGTGAACGATAAGCAGGCAGACATTGCCATCTTGCGTACTCAAGGTATGTCACCTGCTCAGATCAGGCGGGTGTTTATGGTGCAAGGGACGATTATTGGCTTTGTCGGCGCGCTCTTGGGCGCAATATTTGGCGTACTGCTGGCAAGTAATGTTGAGGTGATTATCGCGACAATCGAAAATATATTCAGCGTACAACTGATGCCTGCAGAGTTGTTTTATACCGATTCTCGGATTCCATCGGTAATCGACAACACCCAAGTCGTCGGTACTGCACTTCTTGCGTTTGTATTGGCTATTTTAGCTACAATTTATCCCGCCAGTCGCGCCTCAAAAGTACAACCCGCTGAATCGCTGAGGTATGAATAATGTTTCAGCCCTTATCAGCCTACATCGGGCTAAGTTACATCAAAGCCAAGCGCGATAATCATTTTATTTCGTTTATATCATTGGCTTCGGTTATTGGTATCGCATTAGGCGTGACGGTTTTGATCACAGTGCTATCAGCAGTTAATGGCTATGAGCAGGGCATGCGTGACCGTTTTCTTAAAATGTTTTCTCACGTCACGGTGAGTGCATCAAATTGGCAATTACCCCATTGGGAAAAGCGCAGACGAGAGGTGATGGAGGCAACACACGTACTCGATGCCGCGCCCTTTATCGAACGCCAAGTCATGCTTAAAGAGGCAGACAAAGTACATGGCACGTTGATACAAGGCGTGTTGCCCGAGCTTGAACGCAAAATAGGGCACATAGAAGAATACATCGCTAAGCCCGCGAGTTTAGACAGCCTCAAAGCAGGTGAACACAATATCATTTTGGGCGAAACACTGGCTAAAAAGCTTGGTGTAGCGATTGGTGATTCGGTTATGTTGCTCAGCCCGCGCAAACAATCGTTTACGGTTAATGATGATGGAACACAAACGGCGGGTGATCAAACGCCAATTTTAAAAGACTTTAACGTGGTATCAACCTTCAAGGTCGATATGCAAGTGTTTGATAGCGCGACAGCTTACATCCATCTGCAAGATGCGGTTGATCTTTTTGAAATGGGCGATAACGTCACAGGGCTACGTTTGCGTTTGGATGATATTTTTAAAGCACAAGATGTCACCTATGCAATAGCGGATGCATCCACAGGGGATTATCTAATCACCAATTGGACGACCCAAAATGCCAACTTATTCAAATCTTTGCAGTTATTTAAAGCCATGCTATTTTTGATTCTCATATTGATTATCGGCATCGCGGCATTTAATTTAGTGTCCACCTTAATCATGATCGTCACCGAAAAACAATCAGACATCGCAATACTGAGAACCTTAGGCATGTCACCCGCACAAGTGATGAAACTATTTATCGTGCAAGGAAGCGTGCTAGGGCTAATCGGTACCGCCATCGGCGTTGGCTTGGGTTTATTATTGGCGATAAACCTTGCCGACGTGGTTCATTGGCTAGAGCAACTATTGAATTATCAATTTTTAAAAGCCGAAGTACATCAAATCACCCAGATAGATACAAAAATAATCGTTGTCGATGTGGTGATCATTGCACTAAGCGCATTGGCGTTGTCAATATTGGCAACGTTGTACCCTGCGTGGAAAGCCTCGAAGGTGCAACCAGCGGAGGCGCTTCGCTACGATTAACGACCTTAAATTTTTTTTTGCCACGGAAGGACACGGAAGAACGCGGAAAAAAACATCATGTAAAAGTGGGGGGGTGTATTCGGCAAGCTTAGAAATAGCTACTTTACAAGAATTTAAAGGCGTTCCCTGAGCTTGTCGAAGGGTTCCCAGCACATAACGTGATGACAAAGCACAGTTCTGTTGAGCTTGAGTTTATCCTGAGCATTGTCGAAGGGAATACACCCCCCCATTTTTACATGATATCCTAGCACCCTGTAAAACTAGGTTATACTCTTGATTACTTTTATTAACGGTCTATAACGACCCCATACAGGCTACCGCTTTGTCACAGAACCCCATCATTCCTGAGCATATTAATCCAAAAACTCTTGAGGGGAGAAACGAGCTTCGTGAATTCCTCAAAGATTATTTGCAGGCGTTTGATAAAAAAGAGATAAAGGTATTTGCGACTCGGACGGGGTTAAGAGGGGTATGGGGTTTAGAAAGTTTAAAGGTTAAGGATAAAGGAAAGCTTGATCGGTTTTATTATTTTTTATTAAGGTCGTTAACGGCGGCGAGTACAGTCGTTTATATTGAAGAAAATAGTCAGGATAATAAGCAAAGCGTAAAAGCCGCCGCCTACGCCGCCGCCGCCAACGCCGCCGCCAACGCCGCCGCCAACGCCGCCGCCGCCAACTCCTACGCCTACGCCACCGCCTACGCCACCGCCTACGC
>CAYOHT010000176.1:0-4600 GCA_964403815.1 uncultured Cocleimonas sp. | reverse complement strand
TTTTTGGCTCTTGGTGAGCCTTAAAAAGCAACACCCCCCCACTTTTACATGATGATTGTCGTTTAGTCTTTATTCGCCAACTTCAATAAAGATTCTTTAAGCCCATCATCATGAATATCTTTGGCAATATCTGCTAAAACCTTAGCCGATTTTTCACTGACTCTAAAATTACTCTCTTCAACTATTTCTTTAACACCTTTAGGTGGAACTATTCTTACTTTAATGGTGTTTAACTGCATCAAGAATTTCTTATTAATATGCAGGCAGATTTCCTTTTGTTGGTATCTCAACTGTGTCGCGAGGTAGGGGTTATCTGTAAGTAATGTCAACTTATGCTGTTTTGTTACGACCCACACGTTGTGCTTTTCTTTATTTAAGTGCAAGAATTCATAAACAGCAATAGACAGCTTGTCGTAACTTTTGATGCTTTCGACCAGTTGGGTATTAACGAGATCATTAAAATTCTTCATGGTGTAACTCTTATAATGGCGTGCGCTATGCGCTTAGCAGCTCTTGGCTATAAAACAGAGAACAGCAAGGATAGCATGAAAGTAGTTCTTATCAGTGATAATGGAAACTATCACAAAAAAGTTACAGTAAAACTGTGGCTACATATTCTTCTACCGTTGGCGTTTATTGTAACGCTGATTGTAGCTGCTGTGGTGGTTAGCTCTTTATCATCACGGTCAAGCTTACTAGCTTCAAAACATGATAAAAACGCGTTCAAGAACTTTAATTCGGTATTGCACAAACTCAGCGTATTGGATGCAGAAGTGCAAAGGCTCAATACCCTGAGCACGTTTATAGCTTCAAAAAGCAAAGTAAACATTAAAGACTTTGATCTTAATAAATCCCCCGCGCGTGGTGGTGGAGTCAAAGCTAAAGATAATTATTTTGGCTCAGCGATAGTACGACAGAAAGATGTTAAATCCAGCGTTAAAAATATAGAAAATAGTTTGGAAAGTCAGAAAATAAAACTCAATAACATAGTCACATCAATAGAAATAAAAGAAGCTGAGGATGACCTTGCGTACTATTTAAGTACACCTAAGCCAAAGTACTCTAATCAATTCACCTCGTTAAAACCATCTAGAAATTCATTGCTTAAATATGACTTTGCTACGCCACTGAAAAAAGGGTATATATCTTCAAGATTTGGCAAGCGAAGAGACCCCATCAATGGTAGTGCCCGTCATCATGGTGGATTGGATATCGCGGCAAAAACGGGCACTAAAGTTTATGCAATAGCTAACGGTTTTGTTACCTTCAAGGGAAGGAAGGGCGCATATGGGAACTTATTGGAAATTAATCATAGCGCATCACTCAAAAGTCGTTATGCGCACCTCAGTGCATTTTCAGTTAAAAAAGGTGACTTAGTTAAAAAGGGCGATGTGATAGGAAAGGTTGGCTCAACAGGGCGAGTGACGGGGCCACATTTACATTTAGAAATTAAAGAAAACAATAGAGTTGTTAATCCTCAAGTGTATTTAGATGATGCTTTGCGCCAGCTTTAGATTTTATTGGCTAACTTTTAAATAATAAATAAAAATAAAGACTTTCATTAAGGTATTTATCGGTTTACTTGTAATATAATGCTACCGCTTATCGGGGAAGCATCTTGTGTTTGCTTAAAAAATCCCCAAAGTTGTTTGTTGATGTTTGCTTACATAAGCAAACAGAGGCAATAAACGAAACAATAAATAATCCGAAACTTATTCGTGCACGTATAAGCTTCAAGATACTCAGGGGAAAAGAATCGTAATGTTGGGAAAACTCACCAAAAAGCTATTCGGTAGTCGCAATGACAGACTGGTTAAAGCTTACGAAAAAACAACAAAAACAATTGCTGAATACGATGAAGAATATTCAGCACTTTCTGATGAAAAACTCCAAGCAAAAACAACAGAATTCCGTGAACGCTTAAAGCAGGGCGCTACGTTAGAAGAATTATTACCAGAAGCGTTTGCAACCGTGCGCGAAGCAGGTAAACGCGTTATGGAAATGCGCCACTACGATGTGCAAATGATCGGTGGTATGGTGCTTAATGAAGGCAAAATTGCTGAGATGCGTACCGGTGAAGGTAAAACACTGGTTGCGACACTCTCAGCTTACCTTAATGCGCTCCCCTCAAAAGGTGTGCATGTTATTACAGTAAACGATTATCTTGCGCAACGTGATGCTGCGTGGATGTCTAAGCTTTATGCATTTTTGGGCTTGACCACAGGTGTAATTATTAATGGTTTAGACCAAGAACAACGCCAAGCCGCTTATGCCGCGGATATTACTTATGGCACAAACAATGAATTTGGCTTTGATTATCTTCGCGATAATATGGCTTTTCAGGCAGAAGACCGCGTTCAACGCCCGCTAAACTATGCGATTATCGATGAAGTTGATTCGATTTTAATTGATGAGGCGAGAACGCCTTTGATTATTTCAGGTGCGGCAGAAGATTCTTCTGATATGTATACGGCGATTAATGTATTAATCCCCAAACTTAAACGTCAAGATGTTGAAGAAGGCGGCGAAGAAGAAGTTAAAGTCCCAGGTGATTTCACCGTTGATGAGAAAAGTAAGCAAATTTTCTTAACCGATGCAGGTCATGAAACAGCAGAAAATCTTTTGATGGGAGCAGGGATATTGCCCGAAGGGCAAGGCTTGTACGACAATGCCAGTATTTCGGTGCTTCATCATTTCAACGCATCGTTACGCGCGCACTCATTATTTCATATTAATACCGATTACATCGTAACCGATGGTGAAGTAGTTATTGTTGATGAATTCACGGGTCGTACCATGCCGGGTAGACGCTGGTCTGATGGACTGCATCAAGCCGTAGAAGCCAAAGAAGGCTTGAATATCAATGCTGAAAATCAAACTATGGCATCGATTACGTTCCAGAACTACTTTAGACTATATGACAAACTTTCAGGTATGACGGGTACGGCGGATACAGAAGCCTTTGAATTACAAGAAATTTATGGCCTAGAAGTAGTTGTAATCCCTGGTAATAAACCACTGGCGCGTGAAGATGGTAATGATCTTGTCTACATGTCAGAAGAAGAAAAATACAATGCTATCGCCGAAGAAATTGAATACTGCGAAAAGAAAGGTCAGCCTGTACTGGTAGGAACGGCTTCTATCGAAACATCAGAAGTATTATCTAACCTTTTGAGTAAAAAGAATATTAAGCATGAGGTGTTGAATGCAAAACAGCACGAACGTGAAGCAAATATTATCGAAAATGCGGGTCGTCCAGGTGCGTTAACTATCGCAACAAACATGGCAGGTCGTGGAACGGACATCGTGTTAGGTGGCTCACTTGATGCAGAATTACAAGCACTGGGTGAAATCAGCGATGCAGAAACCGCTTCGGTAAAAGCTGAATGGCAAAAGCGCCATGATGCAGTCATTAAAGCAGGTGGCTTGCATATTATCGGGACAGAGCGTCATGAGTCACGCCGTATTGATAATCAGCTGCGTGGTCGTGCGGCACGTCAGGGTGACCCGGGATCATCGCGTTTCTTCTTATCACTTGAAGATAACTTAATGCGAATTTTCGCATCGGACCGTGTAAAAGCCATCATGCAAAAATTAGGCATGGAAAAAGGTCAGGCGATTGAAGCGAAAATGGTTTCAAAGTCGATTGAAAATGCACAACGTAAAGTGGAAGGGCATAACTTCGATATTCGTAAAAACTTGCTTGAATACGATAACGTCGCCAATGATCAACGAAAAGTAATTTACGAACAGCGCTCAGGTCTTTTAGAAGCAGAAGATGTGGCAGAGTCGGTTGAGTCTTTCATTTTTGATGTGGTTGAAACCACAACCAATCGTTTTGTTCCAATGGGCAGCCATGATGAAATGTGGGATATTGAAGGATTAACAAACACCTTCAAAAATGACATGGCACTTGATCTTGATATTCAAGGTTGGCTGGATGCAGACGATAATCTTCATGAAGAAACGCTACACACCAAGCTACAAGAAACAGTCAGCACGGTAATTAAAGCAAAAGAAGAGTTAATTGGTGATGAGGCAATGCGCCGTTTAGAGCGCGATGTTATGTTGAATAAATTGGACGGTCACTGGAAAGAGCATTTGGCTTCGATGGACTACTTACGCCAATCAGTAGGCTTACGCGGTTATGCACAAAAAGATCCAAAACAAGAATATAAACGTGAAGCTTATCAAATGTTTGAAGAGCTTTTGGATAAGATTAAATACGATGTTGTGACGTTCTTTACAAAACTAGAAATCACTATGCCAGAAGAAGTGGAAGCGATTGAAGAGCAACATAAGCTAGCGCATGAGCAAGATTTAGAATTAGATTTTGTACATGATGATGCGGCTAGTCTTGCGTCAGAGCCACAAGACGAAAATACGGTTGATGGTTTTACGCCCGAAGCGTTGAAACCGTTTAAACGAGAAGTTGAGAAAGTTGGGCGTAATGACCCTTGCCCTTGTGGATCAGGTAAAAAATACAAACAGTGTCATGGGAAGCTCGTTTAGGTCACATCAGATTGTAAAATATCATAAAGAAAAGCACACCCCCCCTAGTTTTACATGATGTTTATTGATTGTATAAGCATCATGTAAA
>CAYOHT010000175.1:0-4613 GCA_964403815.1 uncultured Cocleimonas sp. | reverse complement strand
CCCTGAAGTTGCTATGGCCAGGTTGCTTATGAGAAGAACTTCATTACTACTCTTACCACCCTCAGGACTCTCAATACCTATTTTCCATGGCTTACCATTTTGACTAAATCCACGAACACGAATCTCTCCACCAATCTCTACCAAATAGTCTGAAAAGCTTTTCTGGTCTAATAAATCAGCTATTTTATCTACAGCAAAACCTTTTGCAATGGCAGAAAGATCTATCCTAATTCTGTTATTTTGTTTTCTTATAGCTGGAGGAGATAATCTAACTTCTAATAATTTATAGCCCGTATTTTTCAAGGCTTTATTTATTTGTTGTTCCGAAGGTGGCTCAAGCTGATTTTTAGCACCAAAGCCCCATAAGTCAATGAGTGGCGCTACCGTTATATCAAAAGCGCCGTTGGTGAGTTTGCTAATATCTTGAGCCTTAGAAACGACGCGAGAAAAATCTTTCGACACTGAGAACCAATCTGTTTTCTTATATTTATTAAACTGGCTAATTTCAGAATGAGTATCGTAAGTAGACATCTGTTGGCTTATAGCTGTCAGTCGAGCATCTACTTCTTTTTGTAACATGTATTGATTTGCGGAGGATTCGTCTGGCGGAACCACCACTACGATATGGTACTGCGTCCCCATCGTTTTACCTGATATTTTGATTTGCTTATTTTTATCAACACAAGCACTAAGAATGAATGCGAGCAGCAAAAGGAAAACTAAGTTTAGTTTCTCAGGCATAAAATAGAATTTTATTCACGACGTTAAAAAGAGTGATCTATAGATATTTCCCGATTCCCGCGCTTCACTTTTACTGATAGTGACGATGCTTGAGAAAGCTCGCCAATGATCATTGCGCCTTTAGACATATCATCAAGGACAATTCCATTTACTTCCATAATGATGTCGTTTGGGCGAAAGCCTAACTTACGAAAAAGCTTACGTCGGCTACCCGGCTGAATACGAAAGCCTATAAATTCTCCATCAACAATAGCAGGAGAACCACGCGCTACCTTCATTAGCTTGCTTGGGTCTGCGCGCATTTCTTCTCGGAAGCTGGAAAGTTCGGGAGCACCAGAACTTGGAGGAGATTGATCACCACCGTTTTCTAAATTCATTGCAGGCTCTGACCCACCCATAGGCAACACTGGGATATCCCTTGATGCTGGGCCGTTGTTATTACTAAAGCCTCTGTTGCTTGAGGAAGAACTTGCTTTATTAATAGGTAACAATAAGTCTTCGGACTTACCATTATTATTTAGTACTACTTTGTCAGAAAATATTTCGCTAACAGTCACACCTTTTTCTAACTCATCACCTTTGCCGTAGACCTTTTGCGAACTACTGCCTGAAGAGATTAGAGCATAACCACCCTTAGATGATCTATAAGCAACAATACCATGCAACTTTAAGTTTAACTTCGTTGGGGCAACTTTTGGAGCCGCTTTAGGGGTCGGTGATTTGGTAACAGGCGGGGCTTTTTTAATCTCAACTATTCCAAATAAATGCTGGTTGGCTATTAACTTCCCATAATTTATTCTTTGCTTTGGTTTGCTAATCGCGCTGGTATTTTCCTGGACATAAGCAGCGGCTTTTGTTTTAGGCGTTACCACTAGCCACATGAGTTTAGCTACCGCCACACCTAGCACAGCTACCAATAATAAACTTATATAGCTGGGGAGTTTAGATGATTTTGTTTGTACCGCTGTATTCATAATTTCTAATCGTACTATAATTAATTAGCCGAGCAATAAGGTTGCAACTTCTTGATATTTTTCAGCACTTTTGGCTAAGACATCATCAGGCAAGTGCGGCCCTGGTGGCGTCTTATCCCATTCTAATGTTTCTAAGTAATCTCTAATATACTGTTTATCAAAAGACGGCGGGCTTATACCTGCTTCATATTGATCTGCTGGCCAAAAGCGCGATGAATCTGGCGATAGTATTTCATCAATCAAGACTAATTGCCCAGTATCGTCTAAACCAAATTCAAACTTTGTATCCGCAATAATGATGCCTTTTGATAAAGCAAACTCTGCAGCTTCTGAGTATAACTGCAAGCTAACATCACGTACCTGTTCTGCAAGAAAGCCGCCAATTAATGCGTGCGTTTCTTTAAAGCTAATATTCTCATCATGCCCACCAATATCAGCTTTTGTGGATGGCGTAAATAGAACTTCGGGCAGTTTTTCTGCTTGCTTTAAGCCTTCAGGTAAATCAATACCACAGACTTGCCCAGTCGCTTGATAATCCTTCCAGCCAGAACCAATAATATAACCACGTACAATCGCTTCAACGGGCAAAGGCTTTAGCTTCTTAACGATGACACTACGACCCTCAAGGATATCCCGTTCTTCTTTACTGATTTTTAAATCGTTCAAAGTCAGATCACTAAAATGATTAGGAATAATATGAGAGAGTTTTTCAAACCAAAAATTTGAAACTTGCGTAAGAACGATACCCTTATTTGGCACTGGCGTAGGCAGTACCACATCAAATGCAGACAGGCGATCCGTGGTGACAATCAACATATGCTGATCATCCACATCGTATATATCGCGAACCTTTCCCCTTGTAATCAAAGGTAGCTTCTTTAAATTTGTTTCAAAAACAGGATTACCCATGGTGTGCTCTATTTCTGCTGTTTGATTTTGTTGCTTATTATATAAGATTATTAGCACACCCCCCTAGTTTTACATGATGTTTTTATTATATGAAAACATCATGTAAAACTAGGGGGGTGTGCTTTTTTCCTTTAATCAACCAAGTATTCATTCTCAAAGAGACTTTCTATCGTCTCTCTATCTCTAATCACTGTAACTTTATCCCCATCAACCAGCAATTCAATAGCGCGAGGTCGTGAGTTATAGTTTGATGACATGGTAAAGCCGTAAGCGCCAACGGAGCGCACTGCTAATAAATCGCCCTGATCGATATTTAACTTCCGATCTTTCCCCAAGAAATCGGCTGACTCACAAATAGGGCCGACAATATCAAACACCTCGCCGGTATTATCTTGCGACTCTTTGACTGGTACAATCGCTTGCCATGCCGTGTACAACGCGGGGCGAATTAGATCATTCATCGCGGCATCGACTATCGCAAAATTTTTCCCATCTCCACGTTTGATGTACTCGACTTCTGTTAGTAGCACTGCTGTGTTTGCTGCAATGGCTCTACCTGGCTCTATGATTATCTCATAATCTTTCAGCCTTTCATTGGTAAATAGCTCTGCTGTATAATCTGATGGCAACGGCGGATTCTCTTCCTGATAACGCACACCTAGACCACCACCAAGATCAAGGTGATGAATCTCTATCCCCTGCTCTTTTAATCTATCAGCCAAAGCAATCAATCGCTCCAACGCATCCATAACAGGCGATAGCTCGGTAAGCTGTGATCCAATATGACAATCAATGCCTGTCACATTAATATTAGGCATGGCTGCCGCTTGTTGATAAACACCTTCAACAATATCAATATCGATACCAAACTTATTATCCTTTAAGCCTGTAGAAATATAAGGATGTGTTTGTGCGTCCACATCAGGGTTCACACGGATAGAAATAGTTGCGACCTTCCCCATGCTGCCCGCCACATCATTTAAGCGTTCAAGCTCACCGATAGACTCGATATTAAAACAGCGGATACCGACTTCAAGCGCGCGTTGCATTTCATCTGCGCGCTTACCTACGCCTGAGAATACAATCTTCTTAGGCTCGCCACCTGCTTTTAAAACACGCTCAAGCTCGCCAACAGAAACAATATCAAAGCCCGAGCCCAATCGAGCCAATAAGTTGAGAATACCTATATTGGAATTTGCCTTAACCGAATAACAAATCAAATGTGGGTGATCACCAAATGCATCATTAAAAGCATGCCAATGGCGCTCAAGGGTGGCACGCGAATAAACAAAACATGGAGTCCCATATTCTTTTGCAATTGAAGCTAAGCTAACATTTTCAGCAAAAAGCTGACCTTCTTTGTAATTAAAAAAATCCATTCATTAATGCCATTTAAATAAACATGCCCTAAAAGTAGGGGGGTGTGCTTTTAATATCTGTAAATAACTATTTTAGTTCTTTTCCTTTTTTTACTTTATCCATTTCGATATAAGTAACTTTTTTATCTGGCACTGTTAAGTCGCCTTTATTTCCGCACCCCGACAACATTATGGAAAGGCTTATAACGGCTAGCCCTGCTACCATTATTGTAAACAACCAATTTACCCAGCAGATATTCTTAAACATTGTAATGCTCTAAAATTATTTAACCAATTACAAATTATACCTACTCTTTGAAGCCAGCTCTATAAATTGAACATTTAAATTTCAAATAAAAAATCAGTTATTTCAGCGAGTTAAATAAACAGGTAGAATAAATCCAGAAAAAGTTCATTTATTTTAAATAAACTTTGAACTAATTTTAATATGCGCACTCTGAGTATTTGTATGAAGGATTATTTCCTTACCTTCATATGGGTTCTAGGTGGATTACGGTTGATACACTTCAGCTGCGCATATCTTCTCCCCGTAGTCTTACCTAGAATCATTTTTAATTCTTGTTTGCTTCTCTTAGAGAATCAGACGAAAAAAAAGAGAGCCATTTGGCTC
>CAYOHT010000174.1:0-4620 GCA_964403815.1 uncultured Cocleimonas sp. | reverse complement strand
TAAACGCTAACCCAACAACAAACTATCATCACTCAGCTCTTCACCTTGCTGATTCTTTTTAAATAAATCCAACAAATCCACAACCGTTAAGCCTTTACGGTCTTCACCCTTTACATCAAATACTATTTTACCTTCGTGAAGCATAATAGTGCGCGTGCCAACTTCTAGCGCCTGCTGCATACTGTGCGTGACCATTAATGAGGTGAGTTTATTTTCATCTATAATCTGACAGGTTAAGTCTAAGACAAATGCCGCCGTTTTCGGATCTAGCGCGGCGGTGTGCTCATCTAATAAAAGAATTTTTGCAGGTTGAAGTGCTGACATAAGCAAGCTGATCGCTTGACGTTGCCCGCCCGAAAGCAAACCCATTTTATCTTTTAGACGATTTTCTAAGCCTAAGCCTAAGCGTGATAACTGCTTTTTGAATATCTCACGATTTTTGCTGTTGAGCGCCGACCCAAAGCCACGAGATTGCCCGCGATACCATGCCAGCGCCATATTCTCTTCTATGCTTAAGTTTTCACAGCTTCCTGCCAATGGATCTTGAAAAACACGCGATATGAGCTTGGCACGTTTAGCGGTTGACCAGTTAGTGACATCATCATCACCGACTTTTATTTTTCCACTGGTGGGTAATGTTTCACCACTGAGTGTATTGAGTAAGGTTGATTTACCTGAGCCATTACTACCGATTACCGTTACGAATTCACCTTCTTGAATATCAAGGCTAATGCCTCGGACGGCGCGTGTTTCTAGAGGTGTTCCTTCGCCAAAAGTAACATGGATGTCTTCTAAGCTAATCATTGTTTACCCCTAGAAAACTTTGCTGTTAGATTAGCTTTTAACTTTGGCGCAACAATCGCAAAAGTTACTAATACCGCCGTCACCAGATTCAAGTCCTGCGCTTTCAAACCAATAAAATCAGCGTTTAAAGCCAGTGCAATCGCAAAGCGATACAGAATGGAACCAACCACACAAGCAACCAATGCTAAAAACATAGTTTTAGGCGTGATAATCGCTTCACCGCCAATCACCGATGCCAAGCCGATGACAATAACACCAACGCCCATGGTGATGTCTGCACTGCCTTGGCTTTGTGCAAACAAGCTTCCCGCCAATCCAACCAAACCATTTGAAACTGCCATACCAAGGATAATCATGCGGTCGGTATTAATGCCTTGAGCGCGCGCCATACGTGCGTTTGCACCTGTTGCTCGCATGGCAAGACCAGGCTGGGAATTTAAAAATCGTAATAATAAAAAGAAAACAACCAACACCACAGCCGAGAATGCCAGCGGTGTCGCCCAATAATACGGCATACCCCAAGATTCTGTTGGCGTTAGTACCGTCGTTTCACCCAACAATGCTACATTAGGTTTCCCCATAATTCGCAGATTAATCGAATACAGAGCAATCATGGTTAAAATGGATGCGAGTAGATTAAGAATCCCAAGTTTGGTATTCATCCATGCGGTCACAACCCCAGCCATCATGCCTGCACCAAAGGCGGCAAGTGTTGCCAACCAAGGGTTAACACCAGAAACGATCATAATTGCGCTGACAGCTGCACCCAAAGGGAAGCTACCATCAACGGTTAAATCAGGAAATTCCAGAATCCGAAAGGACATAAAGACACCGAAAGCGACCAGTGCAAAAACTAAGCCGCTTTCAAGTGCGCCAAGCGCTGCGATTGTTGACATATTTTTAAACCTTAAAAGATTTTTTTGCCACGGAACCCACGGAAGAACACGGAAAATAAAAAGGTATATTGATTGTTTTTATTTTAATAGTACACCCCCCAACTTTTACATGACGTTTGGGGTTCTTATTTTTTCTTCCGTGTTTTCCGTGGGTTCCGTGGCAAAAATGAATTACTTCTTCTCAGCAGCTTTCTTAGCTTCTTCAGCTTCACGCTCTGATTTTGTCATGGTCTTAACCACTTCTTTTGCAGATTTAACTAAAGCATCAGGAAGTGTTACGCCCATTAATTTTGCTGACTCAGGGTTTACATAAAGCTCGGTTTTAGAAACGCCTTCTGGTTTGATTTCACCTGCTTTTTTGCCATTCAAAATCTGCACAACCATCTTGCCTGTTTGACGACCAAGATCATAATAGTTAAAGCCTTGTGCCGCGATTGCGCCACGCTTAACTGAATCAGTATCGGCTGAAATTACAGGAATCTTAGCTTCTGTTGCTACTTTGATCACCGCTTCAAATGCTGAAACAACGGTATTGTCTGTAGGAACATAAATCACATCGACCTTACCCACTAACGAACGTGCTGCGGCTAATACATCCGATGATTTTGGCGCGCCTGCTTCAACCACTTCCATGCCTCGGCTTGGTGCATATTTTTTAACAAGGTCAACCAATGTTGCTGAGTTTGCTTCGCCGGGGTTAAAGATTACGCCTACTTTCTTAGCCTTTGGAACGATGGTTTTAATTAAATCCATGTGGCTATCAATCGGTGACAAATCAGAAACACCTGTGATGTTTCCACCGTTTGCTTTATCCATGGTTTTAATTAGCTTCGCGCCAACAGGGTCGGTTACTGCTGAAAAAACCTGTTGAATGCCACGCGCTGATGAAGCTAATGCTTGCGCTGATGGTGTTGCAATGCCAACGACTACATCAGGGTTTTTACCTGCAAATTTCTTGGCGATTTGCGCTGCCGTTGCAGGCGCACCCTGTGCGCTTTCAAACGACCATTTTAGGTTCTTACCTTCAACAAAACCTGCCTCTGCAAGCTCATCTTTAACACCTTTTGTAGCAGCATCTAAAGCAGGATGCTCAACAATTTGTGTGATAGCGACGTGCTTTTCATCAGCCGCATTCGTTGTTGCAAGGGGCATCAATACACTTGCTGAAACTAACAGTGTTAATAGTGAGCGTCTTGTAAAATTCATGGGGACTCCTTTCATTTTTTATTGGGGTTTATAGTAGAGACCTCAGCATAAGTCGTAAACGGATAAAAAAGCCATAAGTTTTCCATCTCTCGTCCAGCGTTATGCTGAGGTCTCTAGTAAGTGATTAGTTCTCTAACTGTATGAAGAATAGCTTAATTTTTGGCAAGTGTAAGTATTAATTAAAAGCTAAAGCACACCCCCCTAGTTTTACATGATGATTGTCAATTTTAATTGTCATATAACTTCTTTGAGAAGTCCAAAATACTGTATACAAAAGTGGGGGGGTGTGCTTTTATGCATCATTATTCTATCCTAATCAGCACATAACAATGCCACTAGAAACACCAACAGAAATGTCTTCCACAGCGTTATTTAAAGAAATTCTCAAACAAAGTAATGATGATTTACAGCTCGACTTTAAAAACGATGTGAATATTTCTTTAATACTCAAAAAGCGTAGCCAAACCATTGATGAACTATTGCAAGGCATGTGGAAGAAGACAGGGCTTGATAATGCGCTAAAAGCAAGTTTAGTCGCGGTTGGTGGTTATGGGCGCGAGCAAATGCACCCAGCATCTGATGTTGATTTACTCATTTTATTGGCAGAAGAACCTGACAGCAAAGCGCAGGAGCAACTGTCTGATTTTGTGACAGTGCTTTGGGATTTGGGCCTAGAGATTGGTCACAGCGTGAGAACCTTAGATGAATGTGTTGATGAAGCTAAAAATGACCTCACGGTTATCACCAACATGATTGAATCGCGCTATTTATGCGGTAATCAAGCCCTCTTTGACGAGTTACAAACGAACATATCCTCCGATAAGATTTGGAGTAGCGCTGCGTTTTTTAAAGCTAAAATCGAAGAGCAAAAAAATCGCTACAAACGCTTTGGCGATACAGCCTATCGCGTTGAGCCTAATCTTAAAGAAGGCCCTGGTGGTTTGCGTGATTTACAAACTATTGGCTGGATTTTTCTACGTGAATACGGTGTTAAATCCCTCAGAAAACTTAGCGCCACAAAAGAAGTACATCTACTTAACCCTGATGAATACCACGCTTTAATCGAGGCGCGTGACTTTTTATGGAAAGTACGTTTTGCTTTACACCAACTTACGGGGCGAAAAACAGACCGCTTATTGTTCGATCATCAACGTCAACTGGCACACAGCTTTGGCTTCACCAATGATGAAAATAACGAATCAATTGAATCGTTTATGCAGCTTTACTATCGTAACATTACCGAACTAGAGCGGCTCAACGAAGTGCTACTTGGCTTGTTGCGGATGCATATTTTAGACACAAAACAAACAGCCCCTATCCCCATCAACAATTATTACAATAATGACAATGGCTACTTGGGATTGGTGCAAGATGATCTTTTTGCGACACAACCTCACACCCTGCTTGAAGTCTTTCACATCATGCAGACCCGCCCAGAAATTAAAGGTTTAACCCCTGATACGCTGCGTAATCTACGCCATAATTTGCATTTGATTGATGATGATTTCAGGAGTAATGGTCATCATAAACAGATTTTTATTAACATTATGTCTGAGTCAAACGGCATCACTTTTGTGCTCAAGCGCATGAATCGCTATGGCTTACTTGCCGCATATATCCCTGCCTTTGCAAATATAGTTGGACGCATGCAATACGACCTATTTCATGCCTATACGGTGGATGAGCACACACTTAATGTCGTGCGTAACATACG
>CAYOHT010000173.1:0-4629 GCA_964403815.1 uncultured Cocleimonas sp. | reverse complement strand
ATAAATTTCAATGGCAATCAATACCGCAAGAAATGCAGCAAATGTTTTTAAAATATCAGTAATCGTCAATAGCATAAAGGGAGGTGCGATTAGTTTTTGATAAAGCACAAAAATAACATCTGCAACACCCCAGAAAATCACTAAAACCATCAATATAGCCAATACTTTTACGGCTATTTTAATCGCACTATTTAAAAAAGAGAGTAATTTATCTTCATGCTCAGTCGGAAGCTCGTCTTGCTTATTCATTTGAATTTTTTAACATCTTTATTTCTCAATTAAAGCTAAGCATAGATTATATCGCACTAATTCAATATTTCATTGAGTAATATCGATTGTAAGAGTTCATAAACCTATTATTGTTCTTTAGAAGTAGGGGCTTTCAGGTCATGGGTTTTAAAGTGTTCTCCAAACCATTCTGGAATAATAAATTGGCTATCCAGAATCAGCGTAGTGAAGTTTATTATTTCTTGGTCGTTTAGCCCAAGATTTGGCATTACACCAAAAAGTTTTACAGCGGGCTTCATTAGCGCCTTATCGGCACTGGGGTTTTTCAAAAATAACGCCATTCTTTGTTTTGCTCTACCCTTGCTACCCTTAGATAGCTTAAGATAAACCTGCTGTACGGATACGATGGGAGGTGCTAGCTCATTTTTAAGTAGACCATTATGGCATGCCTGACATTTTTGTTGGAATGCCTGTATTACTTGCTTGGGTAATGTTTTGTTTTTATTGAGTGCCTCCGCAAATAAGCGTTCAGCGTTATGGTGTTCATCAATAGGGGCATGATCATGAGCGAGATGACCATCTTGCTGATGGTCGTCGGGTTCTGCCTGACTGATGCTAGCAAATAACATAAAACCGAGTAATATAAAAGTGTTGTTCACTTTTCTACCCTTTCTTTGATAGGTCATTTTTAATCCTCAGAGACCTTTGCACGTGCAAAGGTCTCACTTAAAAGTTTTTACAAACGGCTTAATGCAGAGTTTTTAAACAAAACATTACCCACATGACGGGCGCCATATTTGGTTAAGTGTCCGCCATCAAACGAAATTAATGCTAAATCTTTCGTGAAGACTGGGCATGATTCCGTTGAACCGCATACCAATTTTTGTGTATCTATAAACACTGACTTATCTAATGAATTTCTCATTATTTCATTGATCTTATTTTGCTTTCCATCAGGCTTAGTTTTTATTGAAGCTAACTTTTCTTCAGGCAAGCGCAGGTAGTTTCTAATCGAAATTTTGCCAAAGCTCTTTCTACCCACAACAAACAATTTCTGATCGGGCTTGAGAGCCATATTTTTAATCGTTTGTGGTAGTTCTTTTGCTGCCCATTCTTTCCAGTCGGCGACAAGAATCACTACATCAGCTTCTGCTATTTGATCTTTAGCCAGTGACAAGGTATCAGACTTTGCGCAATAAGCGCGGTCTTTTCCCGCAATTTTATGCGCACTTTTATCCCCTTTAAATATCTGACACCGACCTGAAATATAGCGTGTGCTGATTTCATAGTTTGGCAAGAAATCATTTTCCAGAATGCCATTTAAAAAATCCTGTGCATGGCTATCACCAATCAACAGTAGATTTTTTTTATCGACTTTTTCAAACGGTTTTTTCATCTTACTAAGAAAGCGATCCCTCACGAATGCTCCGCTTTTCTTAGTATCTGCTGCTTCTAATAAGTGTTGTTGCACTTGCCCCGCTGATACTGCAAAAATACTGCTTGTAAATAGTGTTGTTATTAATGCTAGCGCAAGAAACTGTTTAGATTTATTTTGCTTTTTCATTTCTAACTCCCTTAATTTATAGTTTGATTTAATAGATATGCTGTTTAGATAGTTCGTGAAAGTCGATTATTACTTGATTAGTTTAGTAAATATTAACTTAGTTCCACTGGGTTTAAATTTTACTTTTCTACTAATTCAACAGGTGAAACAAAACCTTCTGGTTTAAGCGTTAACACCGAGCAGTCAACTTGATTGAGCACTTCTTCTGCCGTGTTACCAATGATAAAACCAGAAATACCTGTACGACAAACAGTACCCATAACCAGAAGGTCAATATTTTTAGTGGCTACTAATTCTGGTATCGAATCACTGGGATCGCCTTCAATTAAATGTAACTGGGGTTTCACGTTTGTTATTTCAATCTGATCTAACAGGGCATCAAAACGCTGCTTATAAAGAGCTTTCTGTTGTTTTTTAAGTGCCTGAATATCCTCTATATTAAGTCTCCCGCGTGCTTCCATATAGCTTTCAGCTAATAGACTCCATACATGAACAACATGCAGTTCTGCAGTTTCGTTGCGAGCCATTGTGTTGGCCATTTGCAGAATTTTCGGGTTCAGTGAGTCTGGCTTCTCATCAGCATCTGTTGGATCAACTGCTGCTAAAATATGATTGAGTGATCCATCTTGCGAACCTTTTACAACCCAGACAGGGCTAGGGCATTTACGCATTAAATGCATGGTCGTGGTTCCAAAAAAACGAGCACGAACCCCTTTTTTTTCTTCGGCTGTGATGATAATGAGATCATGTGATTCACGTAATACTTGATAAATAATTTCTAGAAAATGAGTGCCATCAACTACTTTGAAAGTCACATCTATATCATCATGCTTTAGCATTAACCCACGTAACCATTCTGTACGTTCAGTTTTCGCCGCAACGAGTTGTTGTTGAATGATTAATTCATTTCTAGAAAGACTTGGCAATCCTTTTACCACTGAAAAAAGAGTAAGGTTTCCTCCATTTTTTCTGCTTAATGACACCGCTTTATCTAAAGCACGCGTATCATTCAATTCAGGATTTACGACCAATAGAATATTTTTAAATCTTTCCATGTCAATCTCCTTAATTTCCCATTAAATGTTTCTACACCCCTAATCTAACAAATAAGAATGATTGTTTTAAGTCGATTTTAATAACAACATTGATCGTTATATACGATCTGTTTTGTAATTTATGAGGCTGGGGTAAGTTTCTTATAAGAGAGGGGCTAGCACTCTACCTACGCCTTCTGCAAGTCGTTGGTATTTAGAAAGTGCTTGTCGGCTTTCTAAGGTTACTTCTTTAGTCTGTGAACAAAGTGAGAGAAAGTCATGTTCTAATTGAGTCGCTACTTCTGCGCCATAGAAAAATAGATTGGCTTCAAAGTTAAGACGAAAACTACGTTGATCCATATTGGCTGAGCCTATTGTTGAAAAGACGCCATCAATAGTTGCTGTTTTTGCGTGTGGCATGGCATCTTGCAATTCAAACACGCGCACACCTGCTGCTAATAGCCTATCCAAAAATGAGCGCCCCGCATACAACACGAGGGGATGATCAGATTTTTCTGGCAATAACAGACGTACATCCACACCTCTTAGTGCCGCCGTTTCTAATGCCATTACAATGGATTCATCGGGAACAAAATAAGAGGTTTCAATCCACACGCGTTGTTGTGCCAGATTAATAGCACCAAAGAGCAAGGTATGTATAGCGCGCCAACGTTCATCCGCAGGACCACTGGCAAGCAATTGCGCCCAAACATTTCCGCTATTTTCTATTGGGGGAAAATAGTCTTTGCAGACCAAATCTTCAGCAACGCGTGATACCAGTCTTGACAAAATATCTCTTGCAAAGACTGTACAACAGGACCTTGAATTCGAGCATGCAGATCATACCAAGGCTCCTCTAAACCGGCATATTCATCACCCACATTCATGCCACCTGTGAAGCCGATATTGCCATCCAACACAACAATTTTACGGTGATTACGATTGTTTAATGCAAGCTGGCGACTAAAAGGATTGATGGGTAAAAAGCGTTCAACCTTTCCACCTGCATTTAATAAGTTTTGAAAGAATGGTTGCTTAGCTTTGCGTGAACCAACATCATCAATTAACAAACGCACTTCAACACCACGCTGGCAAGCCCGCACCAATGTATCACGAAGGCGAGCGCCTGTTTGGTCTGGCTCCCAAATATAATAGATGAGGTGTATATGATGTTGTGCTTGATCGAATGCCTCTTCGATTGCATCAAACGCTTCTGAGCCTTTCTGTAATCCTTGGCGTAATAATATTATCTCGTTGCCCGATAACGGCCCTGTATCATCTAATTTTTCAGCAAGTTGTAACAGCGTAGGTGGCAAGTTATCCGCCGATAACTGTGCTAAAGATTGCCCATGTAGCTTATCTAATGCGGGAGCGAGGTGTGCTTCAATTTTATGCCGTTTGTTACGGCGCATTTGTAAGCGGGTAGTACCAAATATCCAAAACAACAGCAGGCCAAAGAAAGGGATTAATACAAGGGTTAAAATCCACGCAAAGGTAGCGCCTGACTCTCGTCGTTGTAAAATAACTGTAGGAATCAGTGCAACGATGATTGCAAGATCAAGCAATAAAAACCCAACAGCATACCAAGTCATCCTGCTATCCCGAAATAAAACAGTAAGGTGATAACAGTAATTGCGGCCAAGTTAAGGCGTAAGCCTACGCGCATCATATCCTGTTGAGTTACAACCCCGCTAGCGTGCACTAGGGCATTGGGTGGTGTGGCAACAGGTAACATAAATGCCATTGACGTTGCTATCGCCACGGGTACTACCAAGCTATCGGTTGACATGCCAAGCTGTAATG
>CAYOHT010000172.1:0-4674 GCA_964403815.1 uncultured Cocleimonas sp. | reverse complement strand
TAGCGACAGTTTTTTCTGCGCTTAATTCTAATCGACTTAATCAGTCTTTCCTTAACTTAATAGCTATTTACCACACCCCCCCACTTTTACATTATTGAACCACATACACACACTAAAGCATAAAGTTCGTTCAACGCGTACATTCTGTATGCAAACTTCTATTCTGCCAATAGGTATTACCTCATGGTATACTTAATTAATTAGTAATACTGAGAGAGTATCATGAGCACACAATTATCAACAATAACCAGCAAGGGTCAGGTCACAATCCCGAAAAACATTAGGGACTCTCTACACCTGCTCAACGGTGACAAAGTTGAATTTATTTGTAATGAAGCAGATGAAATAATAATAAAACCCATCACAAAAAAGTCAAACGACATTGCGGGAATGCTTAAGCAGTATGCTAAAAAGGAAGCAGTCAGTATTGAGGATATGAACCAAGCCGTCGCCGATGGTTTAAAAAAGAAGTTTTCAAAATGATAGCGTTAGACACCAATGTTCTCGTTCGCTTTTTAATCCAAGACGATAAACAACAAGCCAAGGCTGTACTGACACATTTTGCTGAATATGAAAAAAACAAACAATCATTTTTTGTAACACAATTGGTCATACTAGAACTGATTTGGGTATTAGAAGCGGTATACGATGTTAGCAGAGAAGATATCTTGTATTCCCTGAGCGAACTATTATTAATGCCAGTTTTGACCTTCGAAGCCCAAAGCACATTACGAAGTTTTATAAGCTCCGCCACAAAATCAAAATTTGATTTACCTGATTTATTGATAGCACACTCAGCCATTGAGCAAGGCTGCGACACGACTTATACTTTTGATAAAAAGGCTTCTAGGTTTGAGTTTTTTGAGAGGATTTAATCATACTTAAAAATCAAAATTCTAGTTAAGAATTCCTGCTGAGTCATTGTTGGCGTAGATCGTGATAAGCATAGCGCCATCCGATATGACCATGATTACTACTGCACAAATGTTAGATGGCGTCCCTTATCTAAGCTACGATTAACCTAACTTACTGCGTTGTATCAAGAACAAATAATTGATCACCAAAGTGAAGGACAATCAAGATAGCTACATATTAAACAATGAGTTATGCCGCATATACCCCGATAACCCGAGGCTCAGGCTCAAGCAAAACACCAAACTTATCCTCAACTGATCGCATAATTTCCTGCGCCACTGCCCAAAGTTCTGCGCCTGTTGCATTTGCATGGTTCACAATCACTAAGGCGTGCATATCCGATACGCCTGCATCGTCTTTGCGGTAGCCTTTCCAGCCACAGCTATCGATTAGCCATGCGGCGGATGTTTTCATGTCTCCTCCTTCTTGAGGATATCCGGGGATATTGGGGTGATTCGTTTTTATAGCTTCCCAAACATCTAAACTCAGCACGGGGTTTTTAAAAAAGCTTCCTGCATTGCCGATGTTTGCAGGGTCGGGTAGCTTACTTTGGCGTAAGCCTATAATCGCATCGCTGATTAATTTGGCGCTGGGTTCAACGCCTTCTAGCACTTCACGTACTCCTGCGTAATCCATTTTCCATATTGCCTTTTTCGGTAACGCAAAAGTGGCTGAAGTAATCAGTAGTTTATCCAAGGCTTGCGATTTAAAGAAGCTTTCACGATAGCCGAACTGGCAGTGTGATTTGTCAAACTCGTGGATATTGCCTGTTTCTAAATCAATCGCTTGCAGTGATTGAAAGTGATCCGCCAACTCCACGCCGTAAGCGCCGATATTTTGAATAGGTGCTGCGCCAACTGTTCCGGGGATTAATGATAAATTTTCTAATCCTGCTATGTCCTGCTCAACCGTCCAGCGTACAAAATCGTGCCAGTTCTCGCCACCTGCTACTGAAACGTAAGTGAAGTCATCATCCTCTTCGGCGATGTCTTTTCCTGCCAAACATATTTTCGCTACCAAACCTTCAAAGTCATTTTTAAACAGTAAATTACTGCCACCGCCTAATAAAAGCATCGGCATATCATTCTGGGTTTTCCATTCAAGCAAGGCTTCAATATCTTCCAAATTGTGGATTTCTGTTAGGTGCTGGGCGCTCGCATCTACGCCAAAGGTGTTTAAGTGTTTTAAAGATGCGTTATTTATGATTTCCATGCGTGGATTCTACTGGAATTCAAGCGTATAATCGCCGCTCTTTCTACAAAAATTTCATGGAATTATCATGTCACAAACACAAACGGTTAAAAAAGTCGTCCTCGCCTACTCTGGCGGTCTCGATACATCAATTATTATTAAATGGCTCGAAGAAACCTATGGCTGTGAGGTGGTAACATTTACCGCTGATGTTGGTCAAGGCGAAGAAGTTGAGCCTGCTCGCGCAAAGGCAAAAGCAGCTGGCGTTAAAGAAATTTATATTGATGATTTAACCGAAGAGTTTGTCAAAGACTTTGTTTTCCCAATGTTCCGCGCGAACACCGTTTACGAAGGTGAATACCTGCTCGGCACATCTATCGCGCGTCCATTAATTTCTAAAAGATTAATTGAGATTGCTAACGAGACTGGTGCTGATGCGATTTGTCATGGCGCTACAGGTAAAGGTAATGATCAGGTACGTTTTGAATTAGGTGCGTATGCACTTAAACCTGGCGTTAAAATTATCGCACCTTGGCGTGAGTGGGAGTTAAGCTCGCGTGAATCATTAATGGAATATGCAGAACAGCATGGCATTGAGATTGACTATCAAAAGCAAGGCAAAAAATCGCCGTATTCTATGGATGCGAACTTGCTTCATATTTCCTACGAAGGCGATATTTTAGAAGACCCTTGGGCAGAAGCTGAGGATGATATGTGGCGTTGGTCAGTATCGCCAGAGGCTGCACCTGATAAGCCGACCTACATTGAACTGACTTATGAAAAAGGCGACCCTGTTGCGTTAGATGGAAAAGCATTAAGCCCAGCGACCATGCTTAAAACCTTAAATGAATTAGGCGGCGCTAACGGCGTTGGTCGTCTTGATATTGTTGAGAACCGTTACGTTGGCATGAAGTCACGCGGTTGTTACGAGACACCCGGTGGAACGATTATGCTACAAGGTCATCGCTCGATGGAATCACTCACGCTTGACCGTGAAGTGGCGCATCTTAAAGATAGCCTGATGCCAAAATATGCCGAGTTAATTTACAACGGCTACTGGTGGAGCCCTGAGCGCGAAATGATGCAGAAGATGATTGATGAGTCACAACAATACGTTAACGGCACGGTTCGTTTAAAGCTTTATAAAGGTGCTGTGACTTGTGTTGGGCGACAATCAGACGATACATTATTCGACGAAGCCATTGCAACATTTGATGATGATGGCGGCGCTTATGATCAAAAAGATGCGGAAGGCTTTATTAAGTTGAATGCGTTGCGTTTGCGGATCGCTTCGCAAAAAGGGCGTAAGTTGCTTTAAGTCTTAGCTTCCTCTCCTTCTCATAAGTGTTGTAAAAGATAAATAAGTAGGTTGGCGCTGAGGAACGAAGCCCAACAACACCGTTTGTTGGGCTTCGCAAGCTCAGCACCAACCTACAAGGGAGTTTTGCAACCCCCTTCAGGAGAGAGACTAAAAAAACACTATGGAATCAAGAATAGAAAACCTAGAAATGCTGTCGATGGAGCAAGAAAGCACGATTGAAACGCTCAATCGTGAAGTCCATCGACAGCAACAACAAATCCAAACGCTTGAAATCCAGCTTGAATATTTAAAAGAAAAAATTGATTCCATCAGCAAAGAAGAATCACTTTCGCCTGAGATTGTAGAAGAAGCGCCTCCTCCGCATTATTGAATGAGCTATTATATTCTAACGCAGAGTGGGCAGAGGTTTCGCAGAGTACGCGGAGAAAACAAAGTCCTCTACGTTAAAAACATATGATCACTATAGCTATCAGTGCAGATAAAGGAATACCTAAAGTTCAGCTAGACAAGCTTTCTAAACAAACTTCCCTGCCCTTGCTCAATCAACATATCCAAGCGGATTATCTATTGCACATCACCACTGATTATCTTGAATTACGCAAAAATCTTCACAACAACTACACTAAGAAAAAGCCCAAACCAGAATCCATCCACATTGATTTTTTAGCAGGAAAAGTAAACCACCGCAGGCTACACGGCGGTGGAAAAGGACAAGACCTTGCAAAAGCTATCGGCTTACACAAAATTAATGATCCAAAGGTATTAGATCTAACCGCAGGCATGGGCGGCGATGCTTTTGTGCTGGCAACCCTTGGCGCGGATGTCACACTGATTGAACGCAACCCGATCACTCATGCGCTACTCAACGATGCACTTAATCGCGCTAAGTTATCAGCTGATTCTGATTTGTTAGAAATCATCGGCAGAATGAAACTCAAAAATGAAGATGCACAACAAAGCTTAGAAGAACTAGAAAAGCTCAATAAAGAAAATCTACCAGACGTAATTTACATTGATCCCATGTTTCCTACACGCTCAAAATCTGCTCAAGTCAAAAAAGAAATGCAGTTTTTTCATGACATTGTGGGAGCAGATGAAGACAGCGAAGCTTTGTTATTAAAGTCTTTGAAATTGGCAAAAAAACGCATCGTGGTAAAGCGACCACGACTAGCAGAAAAGCTTACAGAAGCATTAGAGCCTAGTTTTGAAATTTCGGGTAAATCAACGCGTTATGATGTTTATTTGCC
>CAYOHT010000171.1:0-4677 GCA_964403815.1 uncultured Cocleimonas sp. | reverse complement strand
ACTACCGTAGCTTCCGCAGACATCGGAGACATCATTTTTAGCTTTTTTAGCTCTTCTTCTGCCTTTTTCTTTGCTTCTTTTGGGAGCTTCGCTTTTTCTAATTTCTCAGTGAGTTCATCCAGCTCACTTGCAGGTGCATCTTCAAGTTCCCCTAGTTCTTTTTGAATCGCCTTCATTTGCTCATTAAGGTAGTACTCACGCTGACTGCGATCCATTTGTTGCTTAACACGGCCACGGATACGTTTTTCAACCTGAAGAAGATCAATCTCGCCTTCAACCAATGTCACTAAATGTTCTAAGCGTTCTTTAATAGATGTGATTTCTAGTATTTTCTGCTTATCAGCTACTTTAAGTCCTAAATGTGCCGCGATAGCATCAGACAAACGATCTGGTTCATCAATACCTGAAAGTGATGACAGTATTTCAGGCGGTACTTTTTTATTAAGGTTAACGTATTTATCAAAAAGATTAATCAATGCACGGCTTAACAATTCTACTTTTCGAGTATCCTCACCTTCTTCAGCAGGAATCACGTCAATATCAGCCGTGAAAAAATCTCCCTCTATATCCATTGATCTTATCTTAACGCGCTCAACCCCTTCGACCAATACTTTGAGAGTACCGTCTGGCAACTTTAGTAACTGAAGGATAGTAGCCAAGGTACCAATTTCAAAAATATCATCAACGCTAGGCTCATCAACCTCTGCGCTTCTTTGAGCGACAAGTAAAACTTGTTTATCGTTTTCCATCGCTTCATCAAGTGATCTTATTGATTTCTCTCTGCCTACAAACAATGGGATGACCATGTGTGGGTACACAACAACATCTCTTAAGGTCAATACTGGAATGCTGTTAATATTTTGTAACGTTGATCCGCTATCTTTGCTAGCCATAATTATCTCTTTCTCATTTAGCGTTCTGTTTAGTTGTTTATGCAACCAAGGATTGTTTAGTTATTGGGGCATTTTGAGCTATATCAAACTATTCAAACGAAAAAACCCCGACTACCAAAGTGAATTAACTTTGATAACGGGGTTTTTATAAAGGTTATAAACTCCTGCTAAACATTGAGTACGATGCACACCCCCCTAGTTTTACATGATGTTTCTTATTTAAAGAAAACATCATGTAAAACTAGGGGGGTGTGCTTTATGATTTAGCTGATGAAGCCTTCTTCTTAACGTCTTTATTCTCGTAAATTAGATAAGGTTGCGACTCCCCTTTTATCACAGACTCATCCACAACAACTTTAGTAACGCCTTCTAGTGAAGGTAGTTCATACATAGTATCCAGTAGTATTTTTTCCATGATTGAACGCAAGCCACGCGCCCCTGTGTTTCTTTCCATAGCTTTTTTAGCTATCGCTAATAAAGCTTCATCACGAAAATCAATTTCAACGCCTTCCATTTCAAACAATTTTCCATATTGTTTTGTTAATGCATTTTTAGGCTCTGTTAATATAAGCACTAAAGCATCAGCATCTAATTCTTCCAGCGTTGCAATAACGGGTAAGCGCCCTACAAACTCTGGTATCAATCCATATTTAACAAGATCTTCTGCCTCGATACCTTTTATCACTTCGCCAAAAAGCTTATTGTCATCTGGCGCTTTAACTTCTGCAGCGAAACCAATGCCGCCTTTTTCTGTTCTATCAAGTACCACCTTATCCAAGCCTGAAAATGCACCACCACAGATAAATAGAATATTTTTTGTATCAACTTGCAAGAACTCTTGTTGAGGATGCTTTCGTCCACCTTGAGGAGGAACAGATGCAACGGTTCCTTCAATTAATTTCAGCAAGGCTTGTTGAACACCCTCACCTGAAACATCACGAGTAATGGATGGATTATCCGACTTACGTGAAATCTTGTCGATTTCATCAATATAAACGATGCCTGTTTCAGCCTTAGCCACATCGTAATCACATTTTTGTAATAATTTTTGGATGATGTTTTCAACATCTTCACCTACATAACCAGCCTCGGTTAATGTTGTTGCATCTGCCATTGTGAATGGCACATCAAGCATACGCGCCAATGTTTCTGCGAGTAGTGTCTTACCACTACCTGTTGGTCCAATTAAAAGAATATTACTTTTAGCTAGTTCTATTTCATCTTTGCCAACATTACTTTCCATACGTTTATAGTGGTTATAAACAGCAACAGAAAGGACTCTCTTTGCAGGTCTTTGATCGATGACATAGTCATCTAAGAAATCATTAATTTCTTTTGGAATAGGCAGGCTCTTGCTTTCAGTTTCATCCTTATCCTGTAGCTCTTCTGTAATAATGTCATTACAAAGATCAACACACTCATCACAGATAAAAACAGATGGGCCTGCTATTAGCTTTCTAACTTCATGCTGACTTTTTCCACAAAAAGAACAATACAGTAACTTACCATCGCCCTTCGTGCCGTCTTTTTTATCTTTACTCATTGATAGAAAACCTCAATTCAACCTATTCTAAATACGATAACTTACAGTTAATCCTAAACAAGGAAAAAAGTACAGTAAGAACAACTATAATCTACTATTTATTCACTATTTTACACTACTAAACTAAAAATTTCCTTAATCACAAAAAAAGCCTGAAAAATCAGGCTTCTTTAATATTCAGCGGATTAAATAGCGATTAATTACGGCTATTTAACACTTCATCAATCATACCGTAATCTTTTGCTTTGTTAGCATCCATGAAATTATCACGATCCGTATCTTTTGCGATTGTTTTCAACGTTTGACCTGTATGTGACGCTAAAACCTTATTTAGCTCATCACGAATTTTTAATATCTCTTTAGCATGAATATCAATGTCTGATGCCTGACCTTGAAAACCACCTAATGGCTGGTGAATCATTACACGAGAATGAGGTAAGGCAAAACGTTTTCCTTTTGCGCCACCTGCTAATAAAACAGCGCCCATACTAGCTGCCTGACCAACACACATCGTGCTTACATCTGGCTTAATAAATTGCATCGTGTCATACATCGCCATACCCGCTGTAACAACACCACCTGGCGAATTAATATACATATGAATATCTTTATCTGAGTTATCAGCTTCTAAAAATAACAACTGAGCCATAACGGACGTTGCCATGTAATCATCGACTTGACCAACAACAAATATCACACGCTCTTTCAACATGCGAGACAATATGTCGTTGCGTGTTTCTTGACCGCGTACGGTTTCGCTCACGCCCGGCCACGGAATACCATTATTCACATCCAATCCGCTATTTTGTGTTTTATTATTGAACATATTATCCCCTAGCTATCTGAGTTCACTAAGTCTGAGAACTTCATTTTTTCATCTTTAATTTTTGCTTTCTCTAAAACCCAATCAACAATCATTTCTTCCATAACAGAAGCTTCAATCGTTTGCATCGCTTGTTGATTTGTACGGTAATATTCGATCAATGCTTGTGGGTCTTCGTAGCTAGCCGCTAACGTATTTAGCATTTCATCAACTTTAGCTTGGTCTTTTTCTAGTTTATTAACAGTGATAACTTCACCAACAATCAAACCCAGCTTGACACGACGTGCCGCTTGCTCTTCAAACATCTCATCGGGCAAGCTTGAAAGATCAGCACCTTGTGAGTTTTGTGCCATTTCATTGCGAACTTGCTGAACCTCATCTTTAACTAAAGCCGTTGGCAAATCAATTTCATGTATATCATGCAAGCCTTCCATCACTGACTGCTTTACACGGCTTTTGATGCGCTGCTCTAGCTCACGCTCCATATTTGATTTTATCTCAGCTTTAAAGCTTTTTTCTGTACCATCTTCAATGCCAAACTTCTTAATGAAGTCTTTATCGACTTTTGGTAGCGCTGGAGCACTTACTGTTTTTACATTTAACGTAAATTGAGCCGTTTTACCTTTTAGCTCTTCAGCAGGGTATTCATCAGGAAAAGCAACATCAGCTTTTTTTGTCGCGCCTACCTTCATGCCAATCAATGCTTTTTCAAAATCTTTAAGCATACGACCTTCGCCAAGTTCTACAGAGAAGTCTTCTGCTGCACCACCTTCAAAGGCTTCACCATCTAACTTGCCATCAAAGTCGACAACTAATAAGTCGCCTTTTTTTGCTGCACGCTTCACTTCTTTCCACTCTTTTTGCTGAGTACGCAATGTTTCGATCATTTCATCAACATCAGCTGCCATGATTTTAACGGCTGGACGCTTCACTTCCATTTTTGACACATCCGCAATTTTAAATTGCGGGTAAATATCGAAGGTTGCCGTGTACTCTAAATCTTTACCTGGTTCTAGCGTGGTTGCATCAATTTGAGGCATACCTGCTACTTTCAAATTCTCTTGCTCAGCGGCTTCATAGAAAGTTGACTGAAAAAGCTCACCAACCACCTCTTGATAAACAGAATCACCGTATTGTTGGCTTACTACACTCATCGGTACTTTACCTGGGCGAAAACCGTCAATCTTCACTCTGCCTCGCATTGACTTTAAACGAGTATCAACCTCGCCATCAACACGCTCTGCAGGGATAACAATAGATAGTTTACGTTCGATATTACCAGTGGATTCAACTGAAACTTGCATGGATAACCTCATTTCAAATCTAAGGCAGATTTGAACATCTTCTTAAAAATTGAAATATAAAATAATGGTGCGAAAGGAGAGACTCGAACTCTCACATCCTAAGATACTGGTACC
>CAYOHT010000170.1:0-4723 GCA_964403815.1 uncultured Cocleimonas sp. | reverse complement strand
GAATAGTTTTTTATTATCATGAGTTTAGCCCAGATTGTTCTTGTTATTATTTACTAGGACTCCTGTTTTTATAAAGAGTTCCTGTCTGCCTACTACTATAGCGAACCAATGTTGACTCCTTGCTGAATGGCTAAAGGTTTTAAGTAAAATATAAAATTTCCTAAAAACATGCACAAGAATTCCACACGAGCTTTTCTAATTATTGTAGAATTCAGGTATTTATCACTTGAAACTAAACTTCTGCAAAAGAGTCTATTTTTGAGTATGGGCGTTTGTTCAAGATTATAATTATTTGGGGCACCTCTTGTCAGATAACAAGCACAATAAAAATTCAGATAAACCCACGAAGAAAGACCCATCAATAGACATTGATGAGCTTCAAAATGTGGACGACATCGTAACGTCTGATGATGGTGTGGTGCAAGAACCTGTGGTCGATGCTGAAATTAAAGACAGTGCTGATAAAATAGAAAGCAAGGTTGACGATGTTGTCACGCATGAAACTGAAGCTAAGAGTGTTAAAAAGGGTGTTGATAAAAGTACCAACAATAGCTTTGAAATAAAAGAAAATTTCTATACAGATGATGCTGATACGACGACCGAACTAGGTGTGGACTTAAACCTTGATCCAAGCACTGAGCCAGCAGCACCCGTTAAAAAATCATCTATCATGATGTTTTTTGGTTTTATCGGCATGATGCTGGGTGGCTTCTGGCGCGTTATTCGCATTGCATTATTGGTTGGTATTATCATCGGCTCATTGTTCGCTGCAGCTTATGTTTTACAACAAGACGAATTGGTACGTAGCCAGTTTGAAGGTAAGCGCTGGGCATTGCCTGCGCGTGTTTTTGCACGACCGCTGGAGCTTTATGAAGGACAAAGCCTTAAAGCAGAGGACCTCCAAAGAGAACTGCAACTACTTAATTATAGTTTCGTCACTCATTTGGTGGGAACAGGGCAGTTCAAGCGCGATAAAAATAGTTTTTATGTGCAAACACGTGGCTTTAAATTTGCAGAAGACCAAGAAATAGCACGTCGTATTCTTATCGAAATCAAAAAAGACAAGATTGTAAGACTTTCAAATACTGAAAGTGAAGAGCCACTCACCTTAATGCGCTTAGAACCTGTTTTAATTGGTAATTTTTACCCACATCACAATGAAGATAGAGTTCTGGTAAAGCTGGATGATGTTTCGCCATTGTTGATAAAAGGCTTGGTGGCAGTAGAGGATAGAACGTATTACGACCACTTTGGCGTAAACCCTAAATCGATTGTTCGCGCAGTGGTGGCTAACGCTAAAGCAGGTAAAAAAGTGCAGGGCGGTAGTACTCTTACGCAACAGTTGGTGAAGAACTTTTATCTATCTAACGAGCAAAGTTATAAGCGTAAAATTAATGAAGCCATTATGGCGTTACTGTTGGAAGTGCATTACAGCAAAGAAGAAATTCTCGAAGCCTATATGAATGAGATATTTCTCGGGCAAAATAAACAACGCGCAGTGCATGGCTTTGGTATGGCTTCGCAATACTATTTTAATAAGCCGATTAAAGAGCTACGCCCTGAACAAATAGCATTACTGATTGGCGTTGCCAAGGGTGCGACATATTACAATCCTCGCCGACATCCAAAGCGTGCCACACAACGCCGTAATTTAGTGCTTGATGTGATGGCGCGCGAAGGCGTATTAGAACAAAAAGAGGTTGTAGGACTTAAAGCACGGCCTTTGGGCGTGACGACCTTTGCACCACCTAGCGTTAGCCCATTCCCCTCATATTTAGAATTGGTGCGTAAGCAGTTGCAACGTGACTATAACGAAAAAGATTTGCGCTCTGAAGGCTTGTTAATTTTTACAGCGATGGATCCTGTAATTCAGATTCAGGCAGAAAATGTATTACAAGCGCGCATTAAAAAATTAGAAAAATCAAAGCGCATGAAAAAAGATAAGCTCAATGGCGCGATGGTGGTGAGTAGTGTTCAGGGCGCTGAAGTTTTGGCAGTTGTTGGCGGGCGCGATGCACGTTTTGCAGGTTATAACCGTGCCTTGAATGCGAAAAGACAAATTGGCTCATTGATAAAACCCGTGGTGTATCTAGCAGCGCTTGAAAACAAAAAATACAACTTAGGTACTCCCGTTGATGCAGGAGCGGTGACGGTTCGTTTATCCAAAACAAAAATATGGGAGCCTAAAAACTACGATAAAAAAACCAAGGGTATGGTGTCATTTGAGCGTGCTTTGGTTAAGTCAATCAATACACCAACCGTGCGAATAGGTATTACTCTAGGACTGGATAAAGTCATTGATCAGCTTCATGCCTTAGGTTTGCAAAAAGAGTTACAACCTAATCCCTCCTTATTGTTAGGTGCGCTGGAACTATCACCAATGGAAGTCCAACAGATTTACCAAACTATCGCTGCAGGTGGAACGTATACACCATTAACTGCGATTCGTAGCGTGATGGATTCATACGGAAAGGCGCTTAAACGCTATCCACTTCAAGTTAAACAAGTAGTCAGTGAAGAGTCGGTTTATTTATTAACTCACGCTATGAATAAAATCACAAAGGAAGGCACGGCGCAATATTTAAAACGCGCGCTACCTGCTTGGAAAAATGCGGCGGGTAAAACAGGTACTACCAATAAAAATGTCGATAGTTGGTTTTCAGGTTTTACAGGTCAACATGTGGTTTCTGTTTGGCTAGGACGTGATGATAATAAACCAACAGGATTTACAGGTTCGGCAGGTGCATTGCGTGTTTGGGGTGACTTAATCAAGGTAATCCCGACCAAGCCCTTTAAACCCAAACGCCCACGCAATGTTAAATTCTTTAAAATTAATTCGATGACAGGTTTATTACATAATGCTGCTTGTGGAAAGGGAGAGATATTTCCTTTCCTAGAAGGGACAGAGCCCGATGAAGTATATGAATGCCCTCCGCCAGAAATATACATGGACGCGAATGCTCCTGTAATAGGTACACCAACATGGGAGCAGGGTATGCAGCCTAATCAAGTAGCACCTAGTGCTGGGTCGGGGGCGCAAGCCGCTAAAATTTGGGATAATAATAAGCAGGTCAAACAACCCCGCCCACAAACAAAAGTACCTGTTCAAAAACCTCCCGCGAAAAAACAAGATTCAGCAATCTGGATTGATAAGTTAATGGAACGATGATATGACTATTCGTATGATAAAACTAAGTACATTGGCCTTTATTTCAGGGTTTATTTTGTTATTGAGTGGTTGTTCTACAGCCGCTTATAACTCAGGTTATTCACGTCCTGTTCAACGTAGTGTGCCTAAGATTCCTGAGGTGAAGCCACAAGTTGTAAAACGTCCGAAACAACGCACTCAACCAAGAGTGGTGGTTAAGCCTACAAAAAGACCCGCGACTAGAGTGCCAAAATACACAATTACCAGTAAAATATCGACGGTTGTCACTCAAAAAGAAGTTGTCGTTGTAGATCCTGAAATAAAGAGAATGGAAAATAAAAAACGTGCAACGGTTGACGTTGATCCCTATGCGAGCATTCCTGAAAACAGCTCTAGCAGAAGAGGTGTATCTCCACCTGCACCTCCCGTATTTAAGAGTAGCTCCGCTGCTAAGTCGCTCATGACACGTGCACGTGCAGACTTGATCGTAGGTAACACGCAATCTGCGATTACTAAGTTAGAACGTGGGCTGCGAATAGAGTCACAAAATCCAAATATTTGGCATTTATTAGCTAAAGCACATCACGATCAACGTGAATATCAACAGTCGATTGCAATGGCAAAGAAGTCGATTCGTTATGCCGGCAATGATGATCTTATTGGTAAAAACTGGAGACTGATTCAAAAATCTGGAAAGAAATCTGACG
Source organism: uncultured Cocleimonas sp. (assembly GCA_964403815.1). Classification (GTDB taxonomy): domain Bacteria; phylum Pseudomonadota; class Gammaproteobacteria; order Thiotrichales; family Thiotrichaceae; genus Cocleimonas. Next base: position 868 of record CAYOHT010000170.1, on the reverse strand, counting down.
ACGCCATCGCTCTTAAAGAGGCGCTTGACTATTTTAAGGCTAATCCTTGAAGTTAGACGAGGCTCTAGTTGACGGTTTTGTAAAACCTGAAACAGAAGCCGACTGGAAAAAACTACTCAGTGATGAAGGCCCTTTAGCAAAAGCTATTCCTGGCTTTCAAGTGCGCGAACAACAACAAGAAATGTTGTGTGCCGTGGGCGATGCTATTAAAAATCACTCACCTGCAGTGATTGAAGCGGGTACAGGCGTTGGTAAAACCTTTGCCTACCTCGTACCTGCGATTGCTTCTGGCGGTCGTGTGATTATCTCTACGGGTACAAAGACGCTACAAGACCAGCTCTTCTCAAAAGATTTACCCATCGTAAAAAACGCCTTAAAAACAGACACTAAAACCGCTTTATTAAAAGGTCGCGCAAACTATCTTTGTACCTATCGTTTGCACCGCGCGCAAACCGAAGGGCGTTTTGATGATCGCCGTTCTCTTACGCATTTACAACGCATTGCCGATTGGCAAGTAGTTACTTTTTCTGGTGACATTGCCGAACTGAATAGCGTGCCGCGCGATGTAGAGATTTGGCAACACGCTACTTCAACCGCAGAGAATTGTTTAGGTTCTGATTGCCCAGACTATGATACCTGTTTTGTCGTAAAAGCGCGCCGAGAAGCCCAAGAAGCGGATGTGGTTGTAGTCAACCATCATTTATTTTTTGCCGACCTTGCGTTAAAAGAAGAAGGTTTTGGCGAGCTGTTACCCAGTGCCAATGCCGTCATCTTGGATGAAGCACACCAGCTTCCTGAAATTGCCTCCACCTTTTTTAGTGAAACACTAAGCAGCCGTCAGCTATTAGAGTTTGGGCGTGATACGTTG
>CAYOHT010000169.1:1795-4912 GCA_964403815.1 uncultured Cocleimonas sp. | reverse complement strand
TTAGTAGTCTCTTTCTTAAGCAACAATACCACCGCAATAACAAGCCCCAAAAAAGCCGCAAATATCATCCATTTATACTCAGAAGATTGACCAAGGTCTAAAACAGGTAAGCTCATTTTTGTAAGTACAGCATTAAGCAATGAATTAAAGAATTTATCTGACAGGGATAAGGTGCCCATTAATGCCATAAAGGCAAGCAGCAGGTAATACATGCCACTGGTTTTTGCGTAGCCTTTAGCGTTAACGGCAACTTTTCTATAATCAAGCCATTTTGTTATGACGTGAGCTGATAAAGCTAATATTACAACGAGATAGATAAGATTGACTAGGTTCATAAATAATATGGTTATTGGATATTATAGTCTTTATAGCACACCCCCCTAGTTTTACATGATGTTTCGTGATTTCAAAACATCATGTAAAACTAGGGGGGTGTGCTTTGCAGCAATAACTCACTTATCATGAGGCAAGCGCTTGGCAATTCGTACCATCTGCGCTAGCTCGACTTCTAGGTCACGCCGTTTGGTCTCCAAGTAAGCCTTCAAATCTTTCTTACGCATAAATAAGAAAAACACTTTGAGGTTTTCTAAGGTGCGTTTGTATTCTCCGCGCAACGATAGCGCGACTGCTGAGCCAATCAACAAGCTCGCAAGATAAAGCAGTAGCCATATCAAACCAAACGTCTTAAATACAAAGTAACTTTGTACCCCCCAGAACAAACCAAAAACCCCCATGCCAATCAAGACTTGTGCGGTATCTTGCTGGTCAACGCCTTTGCTAAATTTTCGTGATAACCAACCTGTAAGCATAAAAGGAATATAAGAATTGATGATTCCCCAAAGCGCCACAGGAAAACCAATAAAAACAATTCCCAAAGTGCGTAAAGTGTAAAGCACTAAAAGCACAGGACGATATTGAATACTTAGGTGATAATTATTAATCCCCGAGACATTACACAAACGCTCAAATAATCGTAACTTACTCATCAAACTTCGTACTTTATCTGGCTCGTACTCATTGAGTAAATGCTGTGCTTCAATAATGCGTTGCAAAGATTGAAAGCGTTGCTTTAAGGTTGATGTACGACGTTTACCATGGCGCATCGAAAAGAAACTCTCAAGGCGCGTTACCAAATCAATATCTTTCCACGACGGCGCATTTAACGTAACCGCTTCAATGCCCGCTTTTACTCTATCGGTAACAAGGTGCGCGGCATCGTAATCGCTGGTGCCTTTGGGGATTGTAAGGTCAATCGGCTCGCCATAATGCACCAGCACTTCTGAACGTGCGGCACGTTTTCTTACAAAGGTTAGGCCGACAGGAATCACGACAGGCTCTACTTTATTCGCATCAAGCGACCCCAGTGCCATACGCGCAACGCCTGTTTTTAAGTCATGCAGATAAGGGTCTGAATGGCTTTGACCTTCGGGGAAAATAACCAGCGTTTCGTTTTGCCCTAACAATTCATAACACTTTGAAAAGGTATCGAGGTTTTTTGATGTGTCCGTATCTTCTGTTTTACGCCGATAGATTGGCACTGCGCCAATGAGTTCTAAAATAGGTTTAAGAACAGGGTTTTTAAATAAGCCACTACGCGCCAAGGGGCGCACGTCTTTATCCGTTGACGCTTGTAGCACCACCGCATCGATCAAAGCGTTGACATGATTCACACAAAATATAATACCTGCTTCATCAGGGATGTGTTCTTTTCCTGTGACTTCAAACTTACTGTAAAAGGTTTTGACCACGAGGCGGCTAAAAGACTTCCACGTCGTTAGAAAGCCACGGCGAAAGCGTGATACGGATTGTTTACGAGTTGTCTGTTTTTTCTCCGTCATATTCTTTACTACGTTACTTCAACTTATTAATAACTTTAGGCAATATTTTTGTTGTCTCTTCAATTATAGGTGCATTGATCAACGCTGTTCTTTTTCTCTCTTTATGCCCACGATACAAATAACCTCCTAATGTGCCACCTGCGGTTGTTATTGTCATAAGACCAAGGGTTAACATTTCGGTAAGTAACATCAATGCGCCAAAACCCATTGCGCCTGCCAGAGTAGCGCCCACTTTAAAATTAGCCTTGCCGTGCGTGAGTTTGGCTTCTTTGGCTATTTGTTGTTGGGTTTTTTTCATTATGCGTGTTTTTGCGCGCTCTGCATTGACTTGCAGCTTTTCACGTTCGCGCGCGTGTTTTTGTTGCAAACTGGATAAATCATCTTTGCTTTTATGTGTGGCAAGTGATGAAAACCAAAAAGCTGAAAATAATGCCACAACAAGCAATGGAATGAGCAAACGTAACCAAGCGATGCCCTGCAAATCTTCAGGCGCAAGCATGACCAATCCGACGGTGGCTATTTGTATCGCAACGATGCCAATTAAGAATTTGAACATGTATTTAGTTTCGTACAATGAATCCAGATTCTATATAATAGCGTATTAACTTTGTTTAAGGGAATTCCTATGCAAGCCTCAGCAGCACAAACCAATGTAGACGCCAATGAAATCAAGAAGTTTGAAGATGTCGCGCACCGTTGGTGGGACAGAGACAGCGAATTCAAACCGCTGCATGAAATAAACCCTTTACGCCTTAACTACATTGATGAACACTCATCAGGCATCAAAGGTAAAAAAGTTATCGATGTGGGTTGTGGCGGTGGAATTTTAGCCGAAAGCATGGCACTGCGTGGAGCGAATGTATTAGGTATCGACATGGGCGCTGCGCCGTTATCGGTTGCAGAGTTACATGCACTTGAATCAGGCGTTGATAACGCCAAATACCAAAAAATCACGGTTGAAGAAATTGCCGAAGAACAAGCAGGCCAATATGATGTAGTAACGTGTATGGAAATGCTCGAACATGTGCCCGACCCTGCCTCAATTATTAGTGCTTGTGCAAAATTGGTTAAGCCTGATGGGCATGTTTTCTTCTCTACCATCAACCGCAACCCTAAGTCTTTTGCATTGGCTATTGTCGGCGCTGAGTATGTTTTAAACATGCTGGCTAAAGGCACGCATGAATATGCAAAATTTATCCGTCCTTCGGAGCTTGAAGGCTGGGCGCGTGATGCCAGCTTACAGCTTGAAAACATTAAAGGAATGACGTATAACCCTTTG
>CAYOHT010000169.1:0-1695 GCA_964403815.1 uncultured Cocleimonas sp. | reverse complement strand
TGATGCAACAAAAAGAAAGACCGTCGTCACTTCTGCAATCAATATAACTGACAGAACTAAAATCTCTGATCTAACCAGTGAGATCATGGCTTTAGGTGAAAATATTGATAGAACAGAAGCTAGTTTTATTGCCAGAGAAGCGGTTTTATACCCACAACATCTTGCCAATCAATACCGCTTGATTGGCCCTCCAAACTCTCAAAACCAACTGGTGAACCGAGGCTTAAGAGAAAAAGGACATTGCTATCACTTCGCAAAAGATATGACAGACCATATCGTCAAAGGCAGAACCTATAACACCTTAACCTTACAACGTGCTGTTGCAAACCAAGGCAGGCAATTTGAGCACAACGTATTAACGGTAGCGGCAAAAGGCAAAGGTATTAAAGACGCTATCATACTCGATGCATGGCGCCACTCTGCCACCTTGCTATTTCTAAAAACAAGCGAAGACCCAAACTATACATGGACAAAGTACTACCCAAGAACTTTTAGACTGAGAAGTGACGGTTCAAGGCAGTATACGAAAAAACCTGCTAAACCGGCTAACTAATTTAAGTGAAACTACCAACTATGATCAATATAAAGCTCACTCGTATTACTCTTATTCTATCAGGACTACTATTACTCAGTGCCTGCTCAGCAGTACATTTTGACGGTGTAAGTGTTGATAAAAAAGGCTCTACCGTAGTTAAAGCAATCAACTCAGGCGATGAAAGAAAGATTGTTGAACTCTATAACGCAATCATGAGCTTAGGTCCCAATATCATACAATCCGAAGCGAAATTTGTTGCACGAGAAGCCGTACTTTACCCAAAAGTATTGGCAAATCGCTACAAACTAATGAGCCCTCCTCACTATCAAAACGTGTTGGTGAACTACGGTCATAGACCACGCGGATTATGCTACCAATGGACGCGTGATATGGGCTTACAAATCAACCGCCCTATGAAATCGCTACAATTCGACCATGCCGTTGCATTCCGTCGTAACTACTGGAAAGAGCACAGCACCCTAACTGTCGCCGCAAAAGGAAAAGGTGTAGCTGATAGTATCGTATTGGATCCTTGGAGACATTCTGGGACTTTGTTTTGGAGCAGAGTGAAAGATGACAAGAAGTATCCGTGGGTTAAGTTCACCAACTAATGAGTGAATTATCTCGGTATGAAACATAGAGGTAGGTTATCAGTTCTATAGAGATATAGAACATCAGCAAAAAATAAGACTATTGGAACACAACGCTTTGCATAAAGTGAAAAGTATTTTCAGGCTCTGTTTCCAGATCATCTGCCATATAAATTAGATATTCCCCTTGTTTTTTAAAAACGCCTTCGCGCCTCTTTTTCCCATCGATCCATACAAGTCCTTCCACCTTAGAAACGGAAATTTTAATACTATTAACGGACTGTAATTGATCGTATGCTAACAATGCAATGTCATCATCTTTACTATGAACAATATAAAACGTACCCTCTGGTGAACGAATAGATAACTTTGAAGGACGACTCTTAGGAAGTGTGATAATCAATGTATCTTGCACAGAAACACGTTTAGGCTGAACAGAGAAGCTTGTCTGTTTATCCTGTTTGCTTATGGCTTTATCAGTGCATCCAACCAATGAACTCAACAGTACTAAAAATAAAATAAAGTGTGAGCATGTTTTCATTATATTTCATCTCATCAAAATAAAAAGTT
>CAYOHT010000168.1:0-4927 GCA_964403815.1 uncultured Cocleimonas sp. | reverse complement strand
ATATGCAATTAGATATTACTGGTCATCACATAGACGTAACCCCACTTCTCAATAACTATATAAAAGAAAAAGTTACGCGATTGAAACGTCATTACGACCAAGTACTCAACATCCACGTTATTCTTGAAGTGCAAAAGCATAGTAATAAAGCTGAAGCTTCGATCAACGTAAGAGGAAACCACATTTTCGCAGATGCAAAGGGGCATGATATGTATGCTGCGATAGATGCTCTAGCTGATAAGCTTGATAGACAAATTCTCAAGTACAAGGAGAAGTTACAAAGTCATCATCGCCAAGAAGGCAATCACCGAAATTATGATATGAACCAGGTGGCATAACTTTTTAAATGACTATAACGACATCTAATCAATTTATTGTTTAGAATTTAGCAACGGATACCTTATAATTTGCATTTTAAGGTATCCGTTTTTTTAAAATGACAACAATTTCAATTAATAAATACCCTTCTCCTCTAGACCCAGAACGTATCAAGTTCATAAAAAAAATAGAAAGTAAAAAATGCGTGTTTGATGCGCTAACTGAACTCTTAACTAAAGGACAAAAAGAACTCACAAAATACGAAGTCTTTGATGCTCTAATCGAACGCGAAAAGATGGGTAATACCAGCATAGGAAATGGTATCGCCGTACCAAAAGCGCATCTGCCTATCACTAACCTTCGTGCTGCTATTTTGGTAGTGAAAAAAGGTCTGCATTTAGGCGCGGCAGACAAACAAATCACAACCGTGTTTTTAGCACTACTGGTTCCTGATGATCAACGTGATCAATACAGCGTGATACTAAGGAGTTTGAATCAAAAGCTAATATTAAATGGGATCCCTGAAAGTATTATAACGTCGAAAAACTCAGGTTTATTAGCAAAACACTTCGAAAAATTATTGTATGATGATTTGCAATCACTCATGAATGAAACGGATATTGAAAACAATAGCAATAAACCATCACACAATGGTTCAACTCAGACCTTAACCTCAAATAAAGAAGACGTATAATGCATTTAGTGATTGTTAGCGGAATGTCTGGTGCAGGAAAGTCACACGCGCTGCACACCTTGGAGGATCAAGGCTATTTTTGCATTGATAACCTTCCCCTAGAGCTTCTCGATAGCGCATTAAAAACAAATAGATTATTAGAGCGTAAAAAAATTGCTATTGGTATTGATGCACGTAGTGGGCAAAAATACTTAGAAGAATTCCCTGGAATTGTCTCCCGCCTTAAAGACCAGTTCAAAACGGATATTATCTATTTGTATGCTGGAAAAGCCGTTCTAATAAAACGCTATGACGAAACACGTCGTAGACACCCCCTTTCAGATGTTGATACAACCTTACGTGACACCATTATCAAAGAATATAACCTACTTGCTCCCATTCGTGAGATAGCGGATATTCAAATAGATACCAGCACAACTGATATTTACGAATTATCCACTCAAATCAAAAGCCGGATATGCGGATCAGAAAATCAGTCATTATCATTAATGTTTCAATCCTTTGGGTTTAAATATGGGACTCCAAGAGACTCAGACTACTTATTTGATGTACGATGCTTGCCTAATCCTTACTGGGTTCCTGAACTTCGTGGGCACACAGGCTTAGAGGATGAGGTCATTAAATGGCTTTCATCTCAAGAACTTGTAAATAAAATGGAACAAGATTTGAAAAGCTATATTGAGACATGGATTCCGCATATTATTTCAAGTCAGCGTGCCTACTTAACAATATCAATTGGTTGCACGGGAGGTCATCATCGGTCTGTTTATTTAACCGAGAAATTAGCTGCACACTTTAGTGAAACCTATAAAAACTCTGTAATCATTCAGCATCGTGAGCTTGACTAATCTCAACTAAAACCTGTTTTTTTTATTTAAACACTATGGGCTGGAGTACATTGCTTCCGTAGGAAAGAAAGTAACTCTTAGCTTGTAACAAGTGTAAGAGGATAAAATCAAGCCAATTAGCTAAAAAACTACCCATTCAATATAATAACACACAGACACACCCCCCCACTTTTACATCATGTAAAAGTGGGGGGGTGTGTCTGTGTGTTATTATATTAAGTACCTGAAAAAACCCTTCGACAGGTCAGGAAAGGCCGTCAAACTAAAATATGGTTAGATGTTTGTTACAACAACACCACATCAAACTGCTCTTGCGTATATAAACTCTCCGCCTGAAAACGAATAGGCACACCGATAAACTCCTGCAATTCTGCCAAGCTATCCGACTCTTCATCAAGCAATAAATCGGTAACATCAAGCGAGGCTAATACCAGCAATTCGCGTGCATCAAATTGGCGCGATTCGCGTAAAATTTCTCTGAATATTTCATAGCAAACCGTGGTCGCGGTTTTGATATAGCCACGCCCTTCACAGGTTAAGCAGGACTCACACAGCACATGTTCTAGCGATTCGCGGGTGCGTTTGCGTGTCATTTCTACCAAACCTAAGCTTGATAACGCTGTCACCGATGTTTTGGCGTGATCACGTTCGAGCGCTTTTAATAGCGCTGCCATCATCTGTTCTTTGTGATCTTCTTGTTGCATGTCGATAAAATCTAGGATGATTATTCCGCCCAGATTTCGTAAACGTAATTGACGTGCCAGCGTTTGCGCGGCTTCTAAGTTTGTTTTGAATATGGTTTCTTCAAGGTTACGATTGCCAACAAAACCGCCTGTATTTACATCAATCGTCGTCATGGCTTCTGTTTGGTCGATAATCAAATATCCACCTGATTTGAGCTGTACTTTTCGTTTTAAGGATTTTTGAATTTCATCTTCAACCGAGTGCATATCAAAGATGGGCCGCTCGCCTGCATAGTGTTCAATTTTTTCCGCTAGCTCAGGAATAAACTCTTTTGAAAAGTCATGTAAATTGGCATACATTTCTTTCGAATCTACTTTTATGCTTTCAATATCTTCCGCTACGATATCGCGCAACGCACGTTGCACCAAAGGTAAATCAGAATAGATCAAATCTGCATCTGTTTTTGTTGATGCTAGTGGTGCATCATTTATCTTCGTCCATAGTTTATTTAAAAATGTTATATCTGCCTTGAGTGCTTCCTCGCTAATGCCTTCTGCGGCGGTCCGTACGATGTAACCAAACTTGCTGTCATTGTCTGTATTTGGGTTAATTTCTGTCTGGGCATCATCAGTAGACTCGCCCGAATCACCGCGCATTGAATGTACAATCGTCTTTAAACGTTTGCGCTCCTCCTCATCTTCAATTTTACTCGAAACACCCACGGTATCAGTATCTGGCATTAGCACTACATAACGCGATGGAGTGGTGACATGCATGGTTAAACGTGCACCTTTTGTGCCCAACGGGTCTTTAATGACTTGCACCAAAACCTGTTTACCAGCGTGTAACAGTTTTGTTATCGGCGGGATTATGATGCCTTCGCTAGGCGTATCACCATTAAACATAGCGTTGGCAGGCAGGCGTAGATCAGAGGCATGTAGAAAGGCGGCCTTTTCTTGTCCGATGTCAATAAAGGCAGCTTCCATCCCTGGTAGAACACGGCAAACTTTTCCCTTGTAGATATTGCCGACGATGCCTTGATTAGAATTACGCTCGATCATAATCTCTTGCAGAATGCCATTTTCAAGCAAGGCTACGCGTGATTCTTGTGGAGTAACGTTTATTAGAATTTCTACACTCATTTTTTGTTATCTCTTAACCTTTTTAATAGTTGTGCAGTTTCAAACAGCGGCAAACCCATTATGCCAGAATATGAGCCTTCGATGCGTTCTATAAACGGCGCAGCCAAACCTTGGATTGCGTACGCCCCTGCTTTGTCTTGTGGCTCGCCTGTTTCCCAGTAGGCTTTGATTTCATCATTCGATAATAAACGAAACAGGACGCGATTACGATTAAGCTTAACCTGCGTATTACCTTGATAAGTTACGGCAACCGCTGAAAGAATCTCATGCCACTGCCCTGACATGCTGGATAACATTTTATGTGCATGATCAAAATCACGTGGTTTTACTAATAATTCACCTTCAAGAACACCCAACGTATCAGCACCCAAAACAGGCAATAATACCGACTCACCCAATGCTTGGGACTTCTCTTTTGCCAAGCGTTGCACCAAGTTTTCAGCTGATTCAGTTGGCAGTTTATCTTCATTAATATCAGTTACTTGAACCGTGTACTTTACACCAATTTGATCCAATAACTCAGCGCGACGAGGCGAGGCAGAGGCTAATACTATTTCTTGATTAAAGTCGATCATTTGTTTATTAGCCCTAGCCTGCGCGATGATACGGATGATTTTCAGTGATGGTAAAAGCACGGTAGATTTGTTCTGCCAGAACTACACGCACCAAAGGATGCGGAAAGGTCAAATTAGACAGCGACCATTTTTCTTGCGCCAGTTGTAAAAGCTCGTGGGTTAAACCGTCTGGACCACCCACCAGCAAGGCAATATCTTGACCTCCCATCATCCAATCTTGCAGACGTGTTGCTAGTTTTTCGGTACTCCACGCTTGTCCCTTTACATCCAGCGCCACTACGCGGCAATTATTGGGAATTGCGGCTTTTAATTTATCCGCCTCTTTTTGCATAATCGCTTTGATATTGCTGTTTTTAGAACGCTTCTCCGCTGGGATTTCTTTTAGGTGAAGCGAGCATTTAGCAGGCAAACGGTGTGCGTATTCGGTATAACCTTGGGTTACCCAATCTGGCATTTTTGTTCCGACGGCTAAGAGGTGGATTTTCATTTGATAACTTATTAAGAATAAAGATTAAAAGACTTTTTTTGCCACGGAAACCACGGAAGGACACGGAAGAAAAAACAAAAGAGCTTTTTAGAGGTACACCCTCCCACTTTTACATGATGATGATAAACATGCTGTAAAAGTGGGGGGGGTGTGCTTTATATAACTACTTTAAGATACGT
>CAYOHT010000167.1:0-4928 GCA_964403815.1 uncultured Cocleimonas sp. | reverse complement strand
AAAAGGCACTTAAAGCTTATGTGCGTCAAGTAGAAGAAGCTGAAAAACGTGATCACCGTAAAATTGCACGTAAGCTGGATTTATTCCATATTCAAGACGAAGCACCGGGTCAAATCTTCTGGCACGACAAAGGTTGGACGATTTACCAAGCGATCGAACAATACATGCGCGAGCAACAACGCCTGCGTGATTACAAAGAAATTAATACGCCCGAATTGGTTGATTTCTCATTGTGGGAACGCTCAGGTCACGCCGATAAATACAGCGAAGATATGTTCGCACTTGAATCAGATGGACGAAAGTTTGCACTAAAGCCGATGAATTGCCCTTGTCACGTGCAAGTGTTTAATAAAGGCTTAAAAAGCTATCGTGATTTACCTTTGCGTATTGCGGAGTTTGGATCATGTCACCGAAATGAAATGTCGGGCGCGTTACATGGTTTGATGCGCGTGCGTGGCTTTGTGCAAGATGATGGTCATATCTTCTGTACTGAAGAACAAATCCAACCAGAAGTTGCTGACTTTATCGACTTCTTGCACTCGGTTTACAAAGACTTTGGTTTTGATGATGTGATTTATCGCTTATCAACACGCCCAGAAAATAGAGTTGGTAGCGAAGAAGATTGGGATAAGGCAGAAAAAGCCTTGGCTGATGCTTTAGATACTCAAAAAGTAGAATGGGAAGAATTGCCGGGTGAGGGTGCATTTTATGGTCCTAAAATTGAGTTCTCATTTAAAGATTGTATTGGTCGTGTTTGGCAGTTAGGCACAATTCAAGTCGATTTCTCAATGCCAAAACGTCTTGATGCTGAATATGTAGCAGAAGACGGATCGCGCAAAACCCCTGTTATGTTGCACCGTGCAATTCTAGGTTCATTCGAGCGATTTATCGGTATTTTAATTGAACATCATGAAGGTCGTTTCCCGCTATGGTTATCGCCAGAACAGGCGGTAATTATGAATATTACGGATAAACAGTCCGATTTTGTCAATAATGTTGAAAATAGGCTGAAAAAAAGCGGTATTCGCGTCGTATCAGACTTGCGTAATGAGAAGATTGGTTTTAAAATCCGCGAGCATACTTTACAACGCATCCCGTACCTTTTGGTTGTGGGTGATCGTGAAGTAGAAAATGACTCGGTTGCAGTCAGAACACGAGAAGGTGAAGACCTTGGTGTAATGACGGTTGATCAGTTGATTGAAAAAATTAAATATGAAATTGCATCACACGCAGCTTTTATTAGCTAGCGCGATGTTGTAACGTAAACTAGAGGACTTTAAATATCGCTCGACCAAAGAAAAATAGGACTAACGGAGAAATTACTTTATCAGAAGTACGTTTGATTGATAAAGATGGTGAGAACGTTGGTGTTGTTAAGATAGACGAAGCCATGAGTATGGCGGAAGAAGCAGGTCAAGATTTGGTGGAGATTGTACCAAATGCGAAGCCACCTGTTTGCCGCATCATGGATTACGGTAAATTTAAGTTCTCTCAAAGCAAGCAGAAAAGTACTGCGAAGAAGAAACAAAAGAAAACTCAGGTCAAAGAAATTAAAATGAGACCGGGTACCGATATTGGTGATTACAATATTAAGTTAGGAAAACTCAAAGAGTTTTTAGAAAATGGCGATAAAACTAAAGTAACGATACGTTTTAGAGGTCGTGAAATGGCGCATCGTGAGTTAGGCATGGAAATGCTTAAACGCGTAGAAAAAGATTTAGAAGAATACGGACTTGTTGAACAATTCCCGAAAATGGAAGGTCGCCAGATGATTATGGTAATCGGCCCAGTTAAAAGAGAAAAAGGTGTAGCAGTACCTGTGAAGAAAGAAGAAACGGACGAGACAGAAGAAAACGAGTCGTCCTAACTGCCTAGCTTTAACACCATTCCCTGAGGAGAGGCACTCTCAAGGGGATGTTTATAACCCACTCATCTTTTTAAGATGATAATAATGGAGAATAAGATGCCTAAGATGAAAACCAACCGCGGCGCTGCAAAGCGTTTCCGCAAGCGTGCTAATGGCACGTACAAGTGTAAGCAGTCACATCTGCGCCACATCCTTACTAAAAAAAGCAGTAAACGTAAGCGTCATCTACGCGCTGGCGATGTAGTCGAGAAAGTCGACACGCCAATGGTTCGTAGAATGTTACCGTACGTTTAATTATTGTTTCACTGCAAATAGAATTTAGAGGATTAAAAGAAAATGGCTAGAGTAAAACGTGGTGTTACAGCCCGTGCAAAGCACAAAAAAGTATTAAAGAAAGCAAAAGGTTATTACGGCGCGCGTAGCAGAGTCTTTCGCGTAGCAACACAGGCAGTTACAAAAGCGGGTCAATACGCTTACCGTGACCGTCGTGTAAAGAAACGCCAATTCCGTCGTTTATGGATTGTACGTATCAATGCAGCAGCAAGAATGCATGATATGTCATACAGTCGTTTCATGAATGGCTTAAGTAAAGCAGAAATCGAAGTTGATCGTAAAATGCTAGCTGATCTAGCAGTGCACGATATCGAAGCATTTGGACAGTTAGCTGAAAAAGCAAAAGCTGCCCTAGCATAAATTTACTGCAGGCTTAGTTAACTAATCTAACTAAGCCAGATTTAAATGTAAAATGAAAGCGAGGAAAGGCATTTGCCTTCCCTCGCTTTTTTATTGTGTGACTTTTGGTATTAAAAAATCAGGCAGTATTAAAACTAATCAGGAGAGAATCAGTGAGCGAACTGACAGAACTCATGGAGCAAGCTCAAGCGAAGCTTGAAAGTGCAAACTCATTACAAGAATTGGATGATGTACGTGTTCATTACCTTGGTAAAAAAGGCTTAATCACGGGGCAACTTAAACAGTTGGGTAAATTACCTGCTGAAGAACGTCGTGGAGCAGGGCAAGAGATCAATAAAGCAAAGCAAGCCTTGTCTGCTTCTATTGATGAGCGCAAGTTGACCCTCGAAGCCGATGCCTTAAACGAGCGTTTGCAAAATGAGAGCCTCGACATTACTTTGCCGGGTCGCAGAATGGATACTGGTAATCTGCACCCAGTAACGCGCACCGCAAAACGCATCGAAGAAATCTTTATGCAATTAGGCTTTGCCGTTGAAGAAGGCCCTGAGATTGAAGATGATTATCACAACTTCACCGCGCTAAATATTCCAGAGCATCATCCGTCACGCGCCTCGCACGACACCTTTTATTTTGATGATGGTACGTTATTGCGCACGCACACATCACCTGTGCAAATTCGCACCATGGAAAACAAAGAGCCACCTCTGCGCATCATCGCTCCCGGGCGTGTTTATCGTTGTGATTCTGATGTAACTCACAGCCCAATGTTCCACCAAGTGGAAGGTTTGATGGTTGATAAGGATGTTACCTTTGCAGATTTAAAAGGCATTCTTGATGCGTTCTTCAAAGCCTTTTTTGAGGATGATAATTTCAAAACACGTTTCCGTCCACACTATTTCCCGTTTACAGAACCTTCGGCAGAAACTGATATTCAATGTGTATTGTGTGATGGCAACGGCTGTAAAGTTTGTGGTCATACGGGCTGGATTGAAGTGATGGGTTGCGGAATGGTAAACCCAGAAGTTTTCCGTCATGTAGGCATCGATCCTGATGTTTACACAGGCTTCGCATTTGGTTTCGGAATTGATCGTTTAGCGATGCTTCGTTATGGCATTGATGATCTACGCAAGTTATTCGATAACGATGTTCGTTTCTTAAAGCAATTTGCGTAAGGTTGAGGTAACACTATGAAAGTAAGTGAAAAATGGTTGCGCGAATGGGTTGAGTTAGGCGCGGCTGATACAACTACAGCAGAAATCGAACATCAATTAATCATGTCAGGAACAGAGTTAGATGGTGCTGATCCAGTCGCCTCTGCATTTACTAATGTGGTTGTCGGTCAGATTAAATCTATCGAAGCGCATCCCGATGCGGATAGATTACGCGTGTGTCAGGTTGATGTAGCAGGTGAAGAACTCATCCAAATAGTCACCAACGCAACGGTAGAAGTTGCTCAAAAAGTACCCGTGGCAATGATTGGCGCACAACTGCCAGAAGCCGATGGCAAAATTTTCAAAATCAAAAAGAGCAAACTCCGTGGTGTGCTTTCACAAGGTATGTTCTGTGGTGCTGAAACACTGGGAATGGCAGAAGAGGGTGAAGGTCTATTAGCAATCCCAGATGGTGCTGAGGTAGGTGCAGATTTGAGAGATGCGATTGATCTTGATGATGTAGTCCTTGATCTTGACTCAACCCCAAATCGAGCAGATTTATTGTCGGTTGCAGGTGTTGCGCGCGAGCTTGGCGTAATTATGCAAGCTTCATTGACAACCCCAGAATTTGTTACGGTAGAGCCAAGTATCGATGATACATTTTCAGTTGAAATAACGTCAGATGATCTCTGTCAGCGTTATGCAGGAAGAATCATTCGTGATGTAAATACACAGGCAGAAACGCCAAAGTGGATGGTGGAAAAACTACAGCGCTCGGATATTCGTAGCCTCGGTCCAGTAGTGGATGTTACCAACTACGTGATGCTAGAACTGGGTCAACCCATGCACGGCTTTGATTTTGATAAATTAAGCGGTGGCATCAATGTCCGCAATGCGGTTGAAGGCGAGAAGTTAACTTTGCTAGATGGCAAAGAAGCCACATTGCTCGCAGATACGATGGTGATTGCCGATGCTGACAAAGCCTTGGCGCTCGCAGGTATTATGGGTGGCGAAGATTCAGCGGTTAGTGATTCAACCACTAACATTTATCTTGAAAGCGCATTCTTCGTTCCCAATAAAATTATGGGCAAGGCTCGTACTTACGGTTTGCATACCGATTCATCACATCGATTTGAACGTGGCGTATCTCCAGACTTGCAAGTTAAAGCACTTGAGCGTGCCACACAGCTTATTTTAGAGATTTGTGGTGGTCAAGC
>CAYOHT010000166.1:0-4978 GCA_964403815.1 uncultured Cocleimonas sp. | reverse complement strand
TGCGAGAAAGCCTATCCATATCATCCATCGTGAAATTGACTTTTGCCTCATGTGCGGCGGCGAGTAAATGCAAAACGGTATTAGTTGAACCACCCATTGTAATGTCTAAACACATGGCATTTTCGAAGGCTTTAAAATTAGCGATATTGCGTGGCAATGCACTCTCGTCATCTTCTTCGTAATAGCGTTTGGTTAGCTTGACGATTTGGCGTGCCGCTTCTAAAAATAGCTCTTCACGATCTGCGTGGGTGGCGAGCATTGAGCCGTTACCTGGTAACGCTAAACCTAAAGCTTCGGTTAAACAATTCATTGAGTTTGCGGTAAACATGCCCGAACACGAGCCACAGGTTGGACACGCTGAACGCTCCATTTTCATTACATCTTCATCGCTGTTTTCATCATCTGCGGCGGCAACCATTGCATCGACTAAATCGAGCTTAACAACCTGTTCTTTAATCACGCTTTTGCCTGATTCCATTGGTCCGCCCGATACAAATACCACGGGAATATTCAAACGCAATGCAGCATTCAACATTCCTGGTGTAATCTTGTCGCAGTTAGAAATACACACCAGCGCATCAGCACAATGTGCGTTGACCATGTATTCGACCGAGTCAGAAATAATCTCACGCGATGGTAAACTGTAAAGCATACCGTCGTGACCCATCGCGATACCGTCATCAACCGCGATGGTATTAAATTCTTTAGCGACACCGCCTGCTTTTTCGATCTCGCGCGCAACTAATTGTCCCATATCTTTAAGATGCACATGACCAGGCACAAATTGGGTGAATGAATTAGCGACGGCGATGATGGGTTTACTGAAATCGTCATCTTTCATGCCTGTTGCGCGCCACAATGCGCGTGCGCCCGCCATATTGCGACCTTGAGTGGTTGTACTTGAACGATATTTTGGCATGATGCTTTCCTATTTATTTAGGTGGGTATTTTAGCATTGAAATTGGGTACGTCTATAGAGACCCTGTAAAAGTGGGGGGGTGTGCTTTATTCTCTTATTTGTAAAGGTGATGTATAAAGATAAAGACTGTAGGTTGGTGCTGAGGAACGAAGCCCAACGAGACATCGTTTTTTGGGCTTTGCAAAGTCAGCACCAACCTACATTAGAGCTTTTACAATAACTCTTTTAAGAAGAGGACAAGAAAAGTCTTACCTAAGTGACTTCAACAATTCCTGATAAGCCTCAGATTGCCTCAACAAGTCCCCACCAGCGGCAGTCAATCTATCAACAGTCGCAGGGGGCAACTCTAACGAAGTAGGCACATGCAACAGCGCCTGCTTTTTATCGGTGGGTAAGTCTTGAAGATTCACTTCAATCAGGCTCATTTCAATTGCTGCACAATCAGGCGTGCGTGCTTTTTTGCAGCGTCCTTTTTTAATTTGCTTTTCCCAAATAGGAAATTTAGTGCGTAGCAAATCAAGCGTCTCAACATTATATTTATTCGACTGAATACTGGTTGTCGCATCAAGCACGGCAAAGGTGCTTGGGGTAATTCGATTCTTAGAAGTATTAGGGTTTTTAAAGTTAGAAGCATTCACTACAATAAAAACCAGTTTTTTGGTTTTCTGCATTTTATATGCACCAAAAGTATTCCACATATTGTTGCCAAAATATGTCGTCATATCGATTAGTGAGCGTATGCCCAAGTTATCAGCGATGCCACCATCGACAAGATGCAAATATTTATACTGTTTATTATCACGGTATTTTTTGATTTGTAATGTCTGCTCGTAGCGATTTTGCTCTTCTTCAGTACTGTCTTTGCTCGACCAGATAATAGGCGAGTAATTACATTTGGCGGCGTGATTCTCTAAGGTAATCGGTGAGAATAAAATAGGCACGGCAGACGATGCGGCAACGGCACGCGAGATTGGATAGTCGTATAAGTCCGAACAGATCCAGCTGAAGTGATAATCAGTGAACGAGAAGCCTTGCCCAAGTGAAAGATCGGTTGCGTTGATGATAATGTAAGGGGCATCTTTGCGGAGATCGCTAAACTTTTTCTTTCTAAATATTCTATGATTGTAATATTCGGCGGCTAAATCACTGCGTTCAAATAAGCCCGGTAGTAAACGAATCCACGCTTTAGGGCTAAGAAATGACAAACGTATTAATTCTGTTTGTACTCTTCTTTTTAAAAACTTTTTCTCAAAATCCCTGAAAATCCGATCACCAAATAAGCCGTAATACGCCGATGTGAAGCTACCGCCAGAAACCGATGAAATCAAATCCACCTCATCAAGCAAGCGGCGTTTTTTACCATTGATGCTAACGCGAGTATCACGAAGCTCTTTTAGTACGCCGTAAGACAGCGCCGCCGCGCGCGTACCACCGCCTGAAAAAGTGAGGATGACCGTTAACTCTTCGGAGCGATCATTGGGAGGAATCGGTCTAGGCGCGGGAGAAACCAAAGGTATATTCATTTTAGGCGAGGTGATGCTGCACGCCGAAATAAACAGCATAAAAATAGTTATCATGAAGAGCTTGAAAGAACGCATAATGCAGTATGTCGAAAATAATCCTATTTAACAAACCCTTTGGCGTACTTACACAATTTACCGATAGTGAAGGGCGCAAAACCTTAGCAGACTTTATCAAAGATAAAGGCGTATACGCCGCAGGGCGCTTAGACAAAGACAGCGAAGGTCTGCTGGTGTTGACCGATGACGGAAAACTCCAACACCGCATCGCTCATCCAAAACAAAAAATGAGCAAAACCTACTGGGTGCAAGTTGAAGGCGAGCCGCAAGAACGCGACTTAGCAAAACTGCGCGATGGAATCGAACTAAAAGATGGAATGACAAAACCCGCCAAAGTAAAGCTAATGCAAGAACCATATTTACTCTGGAAACGTGATCCGCCAGTGCGCTTTCGTAAAAGCATCCCCGATAGCTGGCTAGAAATCACCATTAGCGAAGGGCGTAACCGACAAGTGCGAAGAATGACGGCGGCGATTGGTCATCCTACTTTACGTTTGATTCGTTATCGCGTTGGCTCTTGGACGATTGATGGTTTGGAGAATGGTGATTTTAGAAGGATTGATTCGTAGTATTTTTAAATGGCGACGAAGCACACCCCCCTACTTTTACATCATGCAAAAGTGGGGGGGTGTGCTTCGTATTATTGTATCAGTCGTACTCAGAATCTTTCCACGTCCGCATAGCGGCAAAGACTTCTGCTGAATTATTGAGTGTCTTCCCTGTTGCTTCGGCGACTCGTGTCGCCACATGCGGTAGGTGTGTTCGCATAAAAGGGTTGGTGGCTAATTCTAATGATAACAAAGATGGTACTGTTGCTTGGTCGTTATCTATCAAGAATCTATCTGCATCAATACGCGCGACAATGTCATCACTTTCTGGCTCTACCCATTGGGCAAAGCCGAGGTTATCCAGTGTGTATTCATGCGCGCAGTAAACCAACGTGTCTTCGGGGAGTTGTTTTATTATTTGCAGTGAATCGTGTAGCTTTTTCATTGTGCCGTTAAAAACGCGCCCGCAACCACCTGCAAACATTGTGTCGCCACAAAATAGTCGCTTATTTTCTTCATCATAATAGGCGATATGCCCAGATGTATGACCGGGAATGTTGATGATTTGAAAGCTACAGCCTAACTCATCAAAAGTAATTTTTTCATTGCCGACAAGTGGATTAGAAAGTGTTTTAATAGTTTTAAAACAGTTACTCGCTGGGCCATACTCTGGAGGATATGCGGGATAATTCTTTAATAAATCATATTCGCTTTCTGGACCGTAGATAGATAATTCCGGGTAGCGAGACAATAGTGTAGGAAGACCATTTCCATGATCATAATGGAAATGGGTAATGATGACGGCTATAGGTTTGATGTTTTCTTTTTCTAAAATAGAAAGCAAATGCGTTGGGTCGCCTGGATCAACAATGATTGCTTGTTTTTGATTACACTCTTTATTAATTTCTTTATTACAAACTAACCATATATAGTTGTCAGAAAAGGCAGGGACGGTGATAATAGACGACACAGATAATCTTCCTCGGTAACTTTGGTTATATCATATGAACGGAACGCTCTACATCATATCTGCTCCATCGGGCGCTGGCAAAACAAGCATGATTTCTAAGTTATTAGAAACACTTAACGATGCGGAAATGGCAGTTTCGCACACCACTCGCCCCAAGCGCGAAGGTGAAATTGATGGCAAGCATTATCATTTTATTAGTGCCGATGGTTTTTTAAACGATGTGCATGAAGATAAGTTTTTAGAACACGCCAACGTATTTGGTAATCACTATGGTACATCAAAATCGGCTGTTGAAATGTTGCTTGAAAAAGGAGTAGATGTGATTTTAGAGATTGATTGGCAAGGCGCTCAACAGGTGAGAAACTTGATGCCTGAGGCATTATCTATTTTCATATTGCCACCCTCAAAGGCAGAATTAGAACAACGCTTGCGAGGCAGAGGAACAGATAGCGATGAGGTGATCGCAAAACGCTTAGGACAATCGTGTGATGATATTAAACATTACGATGAGTTTGATTATGTAGTAATTAACGATGACTTTGAAATTTCGGTTAAGCAGTTAAAAAGCATTTTTCACGCAAATAGAGCTACACTTCAAAAGCAGCAACAAAAAAATCAGCCTCTACTGGATGAGCTAACCCTATAACATCATGTAAAAGTGGGGGGGGTGTGCTAATGTCATTAAGTTAATCACTTGGAACCCTTCGACAAGCTCAGGGAACGCCCTCCAACAACTGCACGTTTGCTGAGCCTGTCGAAGCATTGGTCGCACTACTCCTACTTAATGCCACTGGAGGGTGTACTTCCCAGCGTGTAACTAAATCAAAATATATAAAGCAGGATAAAAATGAAAGATACGCGAGATATGATCGGCTACGGTGCAAATCCACCTCACCCAAAATGGCCAAATAAAGCGCGTATCGCGGTACAATTTGTAATCAATTACGAAGAAGGTGCTGAG
>CAYOHT010000165.1:0-4999 GCA_964403815.1 uncultured Cocleimonas sp. | reverse complement strand
CGCATTGATGCCACCTACGGTATACCGCGCATTAGATTTTCTTTTACAAAACGGACTGGTGCATAAAATCAATACTCTCAATGCGTTTGTTGGTTGTTCGCATCCTGGTCGTCATCAGCAATGTTATTTTTTGATATGTATTCACTGTGATGAAGTGACCGAATGCTGTACGACTAAACTAGGCAAAGCAATAGGAGCTTCTGCCAAAGAAAATTTCTTTACAACAGAATCTGCTTCGCTAGAAATTCAGGGTACTTGCCAGTTTTGTAGAAAATAGTTTTACTATTTGAAGTAGCAAAAACTAAATATGCTACTTGTAAGATAGTAGCCTCAAAACAAACTTATTGGGATTACTTTTACGAAGGAAATTAGTGAGATTTTATCCAGTTTTTCTTTCGCTACCAACTCATGCAAAGGTCTCATCATAATGAATTTGACATACCAATCGGTATGGTTGAGAATATCGCCTATGATTTTCTCACGCTTCCTACTTGCCTTTTTGATCCTTGCTTTGCTTAGCAATACTCCTGCACTTGCCAAAGATGAACCACTCAACGTTACCATAACGCCCTTAAGTGATTTATTGATCAGTTCAAAACTGAGTGCTCCTGCCAATATCATCAGCTTAAACCATTCTACAATTAGTGCTGAAATAACAGGTCGTGCGCTCAAGGTTAAAGTAGAGATTGGTGATACTGTCAAGAAAGGTCAGAGGCTTGCTTCAATAGATTGCCGTAGTTATTCACTGGCAAGAAAGCAGGCAAAGGCTACCTTAAAGGTAGCTAAAACCCAATTTAACTATTCTAAAAAACAATTGGTTCGTAATCAAAACCTGATGAAGAAAGGTATTATTTCTCGCGAGATTTTTGAAAAATCTGAAGCAGGGCAGTTCTCTTCCATTGCGAATATTGAATTACAAAAAATATCCATTGAAACGGCAGACTTGGCGATTAGCCGTTGCCAAATTTATGCACCATTTTCTGGACAGATCACAAAGCGTTTAGTACAAAAAGGGCAGTTAGTCACAGCGGGAACACCACTATTTAAGCTAATACAAAGTAATCGTTTAGAGATTCAAGCCAAGCTATCGCCAAATGATGTTAAAAAACTAAAAGAATCTCCATCGTTGGAGTTTGTAGCAGGCGATACAAAGCTAAAAGCGATAGTACGAAGCATTATCCAAACCATTGATGAAACCACCCGAACGCAAGAAGTACGACTATCATTACCTGAAAATACCCGCATTGCGACAGGTCTTTCAGGTCGTCTGGTGTGGAGCAATAAAGCAAAACGCCTGCCCGCCGAATTTTTAATTAGACGCAATAATCAGCTTGGTGTGATGGTGGCAGAAGAAATTGTTGAGGGTATTGGCAAGGGAAAGTTTATTTCTTTAGCCAATGCACACGAAGGTCAGCCCGCTGATATTACTCTTCCTAAAAACACCGCAATTATTAATAAAAATCGTTATCGTGCAAAAAATGGTCAACAGATTAAGGTGCAGCCGTAGCCAATACTATGTATTCGCGCTTAATACAAAATAATGTACTCGCAAATCTGACTTTTATATTGATATTAGTCGCAGGCTTCTTATCGTATCAAAGTTTGCCTCGCCAAAAAGACCCCACCATCAATTTTAATTGGATTGTGGTTGCGACAGGTTTTCCAGGTGCTTCCGCCTCGGATGTAGAAACACGCATTACCGAGCCGTTAGAAGATGCCATCAATGGTATGCCAGACATGATGTTTGTATCGAGCAATAGCCGTGAAAGTTCATCGACTATTTTGGTGCGTTTTAAGGATATTCCCGAACGTATTTATGATAAACGCTTATCCGATTTAAGGCGGAAAGTTCAAAGCATCGAGACAGAGTTACCCGAAGAGGCGCTGGATACGAAAATATTAGAAATCACCACAGGTAACGCCTTCCCTGCCGCCATGATTTCGATAAGTTCCAATGCGGATGATGAAAATCTACGTCGCCAAGCTAAGTTTGCTAGAGATGCTATCAAACAAATTTCAGGCGTAGACCGTGTTGACTCGGTGGCGTTGGATGCTCCTGAATTACAAATTAGTTTTATTCCTGAAAACTTGGAATCACTCGGTTTATCACCCGCGCAGTTATCGGATGCCATCAAGGTTTGGTTTCAAGATATATCCGCAGGCACAACCAATATTGGCGATCAAAGCTGGCTGGTGCGCATTGTAGGAAAAGATAGCGACCCCGAAGCGGTAGCGCAATTGCCCATTCCTGGTTTAGTAAACGAGGTGCCTTTATCGCGCGTTGCGAATATCCAAAGAGCGCGAAAAAAAGCATCGCAAGAAGTACGTGTCGATGGCAAGCCAGCCGTTTTGCTTTCGGTGCTTAAACAAGATAACACCAATGTCATCAAATTGGTTGAACGCTTGAACACCTGGGTTGATGCTCAAAATAAAGTCACACAAAGCGCTGGTATTGAAATAAAAATGCTGGATGACCAAACCTTATCGACTACCAGCGCAATAAAAATTATGCAAAATAATGCATTGATTGGTTTGCTATTAGTTTTAGTGGTGACATGGTTATTTTTAGGCGCTCGCATAGCGTTGTTAACAACCATTGGTATTCCCTTTGTTTTATCAGCAACGTTTATTGTGCTTGCAGCAACGGGCGGAACGCTTAACATCATGGTGCTGTTGGGCATTATCATTGTACTGGGAATGTTGGTGGATGATGCCGTGGTGGTGGTTGAATCCATCTACTACCGTTTGCAACGCGGGGTGGAATCGCTACAAGCGGTGCGTGGTGCGATGTCCGAAGTAGCAATGCCTGTCACCACTGCGGTATTAACAACCATGGCTGCTTTTCTGCCACTTACCATAGTGCCTGGAATCTTAGGTAAATTCATGCAAGTTGTGCCTATTGTGGTGGCGCTTGCATTGGCGCTCAGTTTGATCGAAGCCTTTTGGATGTTGCCCGCGCATGTGCATGCCGCAAAGCTAAACTTTACTAAAAAGTCGCGTATTCAACGTTGGCGTGAATCCTTTATTCACTGGATTCAACTTAAATATTCCAGAGTATTAATAAAAGCGTTGCGCTGGTCAAAACTAACTCTGCTCACTATTTTATTAGCGTTCTTAACCGCTATCGGAGCGCTAGGTGCTGGAATGGTAAAAATGGACTTTTTTGCTGCCGATAGCTTGCGTATTTTTTACGTGAACGTAGCAATGCCTCCATCAACCCCGCTTGAAAAAACGCTAAAAACTACATTAGATGTTGAAAAAGTTATCAAAAAATATCTGCACGAAGGTGATGCACGCGCCGTAGCGAGTTATACAGGCGTAATGTTTACCGAAACGGAACAACTCTTTGGCGACCAGTACGGACAGATTGTAGTTAGCTTATTGCCAATGGAAGAAGGCTCTCGCGACGTGAGTGAAATTGTAAAAGAAATGCATGATGAAGTGGTTAATGTTATCGGCGCGAGCAATATCTCTTTTCTTACTTTGGCAGGCGGCCCACCTACCAGCAAACCAATTAGTGTGAAAATTCGTGGCGATAATTACCAAACCATTGAGAAAGCCCGCGATGCGTTAACAACTATTCTTAAAGGCATAAACGGTATAAAAGATATTGGCGATGATGCCCACGCAGGGCGTATGGAACTCACCCTAAAAATGAACCATGATGCAATCAGGCGCGCAGGCATAAGCCCAACTGATATTACAAGAACGATACGACTTTTGGTGGATGGTGAAGTAGTTGCAGAAATGCAAGATAAAGGCGAAAAGCTACAAGTTAGGGTAAAAGCGGAACGAGGCAATAGCCAAGATGTTGGCGACTTGCTTAATTTTAGAATGCCCATCATTCATGATGGGATAGCATCGAACATTCCGCTGAATCAATTAGTTACTCAAAAAAGACAAATCTCGCTGGGCAATATCCGTCACTATAACTTTCGCCGTGCCATTACCCTAGAAGCAAATATTGAACAGCTAAAAGAGAAAGAAGATTTCATGGCTTGTCGCTTACGCCCTGCATTGTATGGTGATAAGCGTGACTACAGTATATGCCAGCTTGATACAGTCACCGCTAATAAAATGATGGTAGAAGGCTGGGATAAAGTTAAACACCAGTTTCCCACTATTGATTTAGACTTCACAGGGCAGTTGGATGATATACAAGAAAGCATGAAATCACTGCTCGTTTTGATGTTATTTGGTTTGGGTATTATATACTTAATTTTAGGCACACAATTCCGTAGTTATTCGCAGCCGTTAATTATTTTAGCGACGGTTCCTTTAGCGTTTACAGGCGTTATCTTAGGCTTACTTTTTACACAAAACCCACTCAGTCTCTACACACTTTACGGCATTGTTGCGCTTGCAGGCATCGCCGTAAACGCGGCGATTGTATTGGTATCAGCGATTAATAGCCGTGTTAAATCTGGGGCATCTTCAACTTATGCGGTCATTTATGCTGCTCGCCGACGCGTTATCCCGATAATAATAACGACACTAACGACAGTTGCAGGTTTATTCTCACTGGCAATCGGTCTAGGCGGAAAATCTTTAATCTGGGGGCCAGTCGCCACGGCTATCGTTTGGGGCGTTGGCTTCTCTTCTTTACTAACCTTATTTGCCATTCCGCTATTGTACTTGCACGGTTCAAAAGTAATGTTCTGGCTGGTTTGGTTACTAGGCTTATTGCTGCTTCCTTTCTACGCTTACAATATATACGTTGATTATAATTTCATGAAGCATGAGGAAATAACAAATTTCGCTCTGCTCATTATTGGTGTTGTTGCGATGTTATGCCAACTTATATTAATAAGCATTGTATTGAAAAAGTATAAGCAGAAAAAAATTAACAGGCCCAAGATTATTGTTATTTTTATAATAGGTTCTGGCTTTATTGCCTTAATGTGGATGTCTCGTTACCCCCTCCTAGGTTTCATTAGCTCGCTGTAGATTCTTTATACAATCACCCAATAAAAAAGCACACCCCCCCACTGCTGTCCCA
>CAYOHT010000164.1:3273-5050 GCA_964403815.1 uncultured Cocleimonas sp. | reverse complement strand
CTTTTACATGATGTTTGTTTATAGAAACATCATGTAAAAGTGGGGGGGTGTGCTTCGTATATTTAAGTAAGCAAACCTTCTAAGGTTTTATAATATATTTTCTCAAGTGTATCCAACTCATCTATTCCCACGCACTCATCAATCTGGTGAATCGTCGCATTGGTTGGACCAAGTTCTAAAACTTGCGCCCCCGTCGGTGCAATAAAACGCCCATCAGACGTACCGCCGCTGGTTGATAGCTCGGCATCAATACCTGTTACATCTTTAATCGCCTTTACGGCTGAGCTGACGAGTTCACCTTCGGCAGTCAAAAAGGGCATTCCAGACAATGCCCAGTTTATTTCATAATCTAGCTCATGTTTATCCAGCAAAGCTTCCACGCGGCTTTGTAATTCTTCAGGTGTTATCTCAGTAGAAAACCGAAAATTGAAAATCATCTCCAAAGCACCAGGGATAACATTAGTTACACCCGTACCAGAGTTCAAGTTTGAAACCTGAAACGTGGTAGGTGGAAAAAAGTCATTACCCTTGTCCCACTGCATTGCGGTAAGTTCTGCCAACATAGGTGCAGTTAAATGTATGGGATTATCTGCAAGGTGCGGGTACGCAACATGACCTTGTTTGCCAATAATTTTAAGCGTGCAACCGAGTGAACCACGTCGCCCATTTTTAATTACATCGCCGACCTTGTTAGTCGATGAAGGCTCGCCTACCAAGCACCAATCAATTTTCTCATTGCGCGCCTCTAAAGTATCGATGACTTTTACCGTGCCATTATGAGCAGGGCCTTCCTCGTCACTGGTAATCAAGTAAGAAATTGAGCCTTTGTGATCAGGAAAGTCTGTGACGAATCGCTCACAAGCAACCGTAAATGCTGCAATGCTACCCTTCATGTCGGCAGTGCCACGACCGTACAATTTCCCATCCCGTTCAATAGCTTCAAAAGGATTACTCTGCCAATTCTCAATAGGCCCCGTAGGCACAACATCAGTATGGCCTGCAAAACAAAAAAGCGGGGATTGTGTGCCTTTGCGCAGCCAAATATTATCCACGGCATCATCACCTTCGCCAAAGCGTAGTTTCTCAGTTTTAAAGCCGAGTGGTTCAAGGTGATCAATCAGTAATTGTTGGCAGCCTTTATCGTCAGGCGTTATAGAAGGGCGTGAGATGAGTTCTTTGGTGAGGCTTAAAGTGTCTGACATTTTATTGTTTCGCTAGTAAAGTAGGGCGATTCTATCATTATCTTAGCGTGTCTAAAGTAATTCTTGATAGGTCTTTTCAGAAAAGCCAACCATAACTTTATCTGCCAGTTCAAGTACAGGACGTTTGATAATCGTGGGCTGTTGTTCAGCAACTACCATTGCCATAGTTTCATCCATGTTCTCTTTAGTCTCATCAGGCAAGTTGCGCCATGTAGTGCTACGCTTATTGATGACCTTTTCCCAGCCAAGTTCTTTAAGCCATGCGCGCAGTTGAATGGGGTTTAAGCCATCCTCTCTAAAGTCATGGAATTGGTATTCAATATTGTGGGTTTCTAAAAACTTACGCGCCTTTTTGATGGTGTCGCAGTTTTTTATGCCGTACATGATGATCATAAGTTTGTGTTTCCTTTGTTGTTTGTACTTCGCAATTTCCCCTTATAATCTTAGGTGAGTCTCTCCCTCTCCCTGAGGGGGAGACTCCACTCGTGTGAAGAATGTGAGCGTATACTCAAACAACGCCATTCGCGCAAGGTTGAGTTGGAGAAGTACATTGAAAATACTATATGCCTAATTAC
>CAYOHT010000164.1:0-3173 GCA_964403815.1 uncultured Cocleimonas sp. | reverse complement strand
CTCGCTAAAAAAACCGCTTAAGTGCCCGATACTTAGGCGCTTTAGCATCAGGCTGATTCAGATGTTCCTTTATTCCCCAGCAACCATAAAACTGACAAGTTCTTGGTGCAGAGAACGCTACAAACAGCGCACCACCTGTAATCTTGTCCCAGTTTTGTAGAAACTCCACATAAAACTTTTCCATGGTATGAACACGGTTTGCACCGATTAGGAATTGATTAGGATTGCTTTTTGTTGAGCGGGCTTTGGGGTCTGTTAGGTGTTGTCCGCCTTCGTAGGCAATGAGTTTCACCTTGTATTTCTTTGCGTACTCCATTTGTTGCCCGATCATCTTGTAGACGTTGTTCATCGAGTATGGATTCTTTTTATCATCCTTCATTAAAGCGAAAACGCTGGGTACACTATTAACCCCGCCGAGTGCTTTGGCGTGTACGAAGAAGTAGGGCGCTATTGCCATGGCATCGACATGTTGGAAGGCGTTTTTGTGTTCCATAACGACAGGTGTCATGTAGCGGTTGGCTGACCATGCGCCCATCACGCGCACTAATCTCTGGCGACCGCCGAAGGCTTGTTCAAATATTCTAAATATCTCTACCGCGCGCTGTGAATAGTATTTGTAACCTGCTTGATTAGGGTCTTTGTCTAGTCCGAGTTTTGTGCCCATTTGCTTGGTGTAATGGGTTTGCATAAATACCGTATTCCACGTTTCGTTGGTGTATTCGATATAGGCTTTTAGGTTGGGGCGCAGGTTTTGGCGAATGTAGCGAGCATATTGCTGTACAAATTGGTTATCTGCCGCGTGAGGAATATTAAACCATGCATCACGGTTGAGTACATTGGCAAGTTTTACCATAACTTCCAATGGAGCACCACGAACGCCTTCTTTCCCCGCCCATGTTGCTTTGCTCATTTGGTTCATTTGGTTCCAGTGGCGAATAGGGTTGCGGGTAATGCCTGAGATATTCATCATGCGAATGACTTTAAAGTTTTTCATAAACTTTAAGTAATCAGGGTTAAATATAATACGCTGATGATGTTGTTCAAAAGAGAGATAATTGCCACGGCATTGATTTGCTGCATTCACACGTAGAAAGGGGTTGTTGGCGCAGATACCACCAGGCATTAAAAAGCGAATATTACGTAAATAGTTGCGTGGCTCAGAGCGTTTGATTTTTAGTGCGACTTGTATAAATCTATCGCTGCCAGAGGTTATATTAATAATATCCTTTCCTGGTGAAGAGTTAACGATTTTGACATCGCCGCCTTTGCTTTCATAAGAGATTTGACCTTCACCATCATAAAGCACTGTGTAATTGCCTTCAGGGAGTGTGCCTTGTGGTAGCCAATGAATTACATAACTACCCGCTGTGCCACCACGTAAGTCACGTGGCCAGCCGTCTTTGTCATACACTACATTGCCATGGGTGAGTTTTTTGGCTTCTTTAAACGGCATTGCCATTTTGAATAGATTTATAAAAGGGGCGCTGGAATCTACGTGCTGAATTTCATTGGTATTCATACCAATGGGTGGTTTTGCATGGCTGTTTGATGCCAATAGTGACAGTAGTAAAAGTGTTGTTAGTTTAAGATTTTTCAAAATATTTCCCCTTAATATCATTTGATCTTAGTCTTATTATAGAGCCATAAGTTCTACTTTTTCTTTTTGCTTTTTTTGACAGTCTTTCGATGTGGGTTTTTCTTGTTCTGGCGGTACATTTCAGAAGGCGATAGCTTGGCGCGTTTTTCTTTACCTTCAAATGGGTTATCACCTGTTTTAAATTCAAGCTTAACCTGCGTGCCTTTTAACTTTAGAGTCTCACGAAAATAATTCATCAAGTAGCGCTTGTAACTGCCAGGTATGCGTTTGGTTTGATTACCATGAATAATAATCGTAAATGGATTACTGCCGCCTTGATGTGCGTAGCGCAATTTGATACGACCTGCTCCTACGATTGGAAGCTGGTGTGCTTCGGTTGCTGTTTGCAACATGCGTGTCATGCGCGCGGTAGAAACTTTGAGCATGGCAGAGTCGTAAGCTTCATGAACCGATTTATACAAATGCCCAACACCTGTACCGTGTAATGCTGAGATGAAGTGCTTGTCTGCAAAATCTAAAAAAGGTAGCTTAACTTCAAGTTTTACTTTGATTTGATCACGGTCGTATTCGCTCAGTCCATCCCATTTGTTAATGGCGATGACTAATGAGCGACCTGCATCTAAAATCAGACCGAGCAAATGCGCATCTTGGTCAGTAACCGTTTCGTGGGCATCCAGCAACATAATGACAACGTGTGAGTTCTCGATGGCAGAGAGTGTTTTGATAATGCTAAAAGTCTCAATCGCCTCTTTAACTTTTGCTTTACGGCGTACACCAGCAGTGTCGATTAGTGTGTACTTTTGTCCATCACGCTCAAAAGGCACATAAATACTGTCGCGAGTTGTACCGGGTTTGTCGAAAGCAACAACCCTGTCTTCACCCATAATGCGGTTGATGAGGGTGGACTTTCCTACGTTTGGTCTGCCGACAAAGGCGATACGAATACTATCGGCATGTTCTTCTGGGATTCTTTCCTCTTCCTCAATAGGGAAGGTTTTCAGAAGGGAGGTAATCATTTGTGTTACACCACGACCTTGAGAGGCGGCGATAGCAAATACTTCTTTAAAGCCCAGTTGATAAAAATCTGCCTTTGCTTGCTCAGGGTCGACCGTGTCGGTTTTATTAACGACTAGAAATACATTTTTTCCTGCACGCCTTAATCTATCGGCAACTAAGTGATCTGCTGTTGTTAAACCTTCTCGTCCATCCACCATAAAGAGAACAGTACTGGCTTCATCAACCGCTAGCCATGTTTGAGCCGCCATGTATTCGTCGATACCAACATCATCGCCACTGAGCCCGCCTGTGTCTATAACCAGATAACTGCGCCCCTCATTACCTTCTTGGCTATCGGCGCCTAAAACGCCTTGGCCATATTTGCGGTCACGTGTGAGGCCAGGAAAGTCAGCCACAAGCGCATCACGCGATTTGGTGAGGCGATTAAATAAAGTGGACTTGCCGACATTAGGACGGCCGACTAGGGCGAATACGGGTTTCATAATTAACTCTGAGAATGCTGGGGTGAAACTAGGGCGCTAGGATAACAAATTTAAGGCATGTAAAACTAGGGGGGTGT
>CAYOHT010000163.1:0-5065 GCA_964403815.1 uncultured Cocleimonas sp. | reverse complement strand
GCTTTCATCATACCGTTGATATTGTTGGCAACCGTTTTTGCTGTGCCATTATCAAAATCAACCCCCATTTCATTTGCCGATGCTGCTGTTAGCGCAAGGTCAGATAAGTAGCGTGTTGCAGCAGGGTAGATAGAAGTTTTTGCCATGCTTTGAACAAGATTTGCTTCAAGTGCAATTCGGTTAATATATATTTCTGAATGAACTTCAAAACGGCTAGCAAGCTCTGTTTCAGAAAGCACACCTGTTGTTTCAAATAATGTTTTTGTTACATCATCTTTAAGGTAAGGAAGCGCATCAGCTGTTGTCGGCAAGTTTTTCAAGCCACGTTCTTTAACTGCCATTTCGTGCCATTCTGAAGAGTAACCGTCACCGCCAAATACTGCTGCGCCATGTTCCTTCATTAGCTTCTTAAGAACTTTGATTGTACCTTCGCGGATCGCTGCGTTGCTCTTGCCATCAATCGTTGATTCAAGCTCGTCTGCAATCCAGTTTAATGATTCAGCTAACATTGTGTTCATCGCAATTAATGGACCTGCCACTGATTGATCAGAACCTACTGCGCGGAACTCAAAACGGTTGCCTGTAAATGCGAATGGAGAAGTACGGTTACGATCGCCCGGATCTTTTGCAAAAGGAAGAATCTGTGAAAGACCCATATCCATAATGCCGCCTTCATCACAATCATCTAACTTACCTTTTGCGATTTGATCAAATACGCCTTCGATTTGTGAGCCAAGGTATACAGATAAAATTGCTGGTGGCGCTTCGTTAGCACCTAAACGATGATCATTACCTGCTGACGCGATAACCGCACGAAGTAGTGGGCCATGAAGATGTACACCACGAATAACTGCCGCACAAAATACTAAGAAGTTTAGATTGTCGTGTGGAGTCTTACCAGGGTCTAATAAGTTACCTTGTGTTGAGTTACCTACTGACCAGTTTACGTGCTTACCTGAACCGTTAATGCCAGCAAATGGTTTTTCGTGCATTAAACAAACAAAACCATGTTTCTTTGCTGTATTTTTGAAAACCGTCATTAATAACTGCTGGTGATCCGCTGCTACGTTTGCTGCCTCGTAATAAGGTGCAATTTCAAATTGACCCGGTGCAACTTCATTGTGACGTGTTTTAGCAGGGATACCTAGTTTGTATAACTGCTCTTCTGTGTCTTGCATGAAGTTTTGAACACGTGGTGGAATAGCACCGAAATAGTGATCGTCAAACTCTTGACCTTTGGCTGCTGATGCGCCAAATAATGTGCGACCTGCTAATACTAAATCAGGGCGTAAGTTAGCGAAGTTTGAATCTACCAAGAAGTATTCTTGCTCAGCACCACAACTTGAATTAAGTGTAGTAATTTTCTTCTCGCCCATTAACTTAAGTACTTTTTGCGCCGCTTCATCCATTGCTGAATTTGAGCGTAACAGTGGTACTTTCATATCAAGCGCTTCTCCTGACCAAGAGATAAAGATACAAGGGATACAAAGTGTAGCGCCGTTGTCTGTGTGCATGATGTATGCAGGGCTGGTTGGATCCCATGCTGTGTAGCCACGTGCCGCGTTTGTTACACGGATACTTCCGTTAGGGAATGATGAACCGTCTGGCTCGCCTTTAATAAGTAGGCTACCTGTAAATTCTGTAATAGCTTTACCGCTTGAATCAGAAACAATAAAACCATCGTGCTTCTCAGCAGAAGCACCTGTCATAGGGAAGAAAACGTGAGAGAAGTAGTTAGCACCTTTAGACATTGCCCAGTCTTTCATTGCTGCTGCTACAACATCTGCTGTGCCAGCATCTAAAGCTTCACCAGTATCAATGGTTTTTTTCATTGCTTTGTAAGCTTTTTTAGATAAAGACTCTTCCATTTTGGTCAACGTGAAAACATCGGTTGCCCAAATTTTCTCAAGAGACTTTGGCTTTTTTACAGCTGTGTTTTCAGCATTGGTTATTTGAAAAACTGCTTGTGCGCGGGATTCACTTCCACTCATTTTGTAACTCCTTTAAACGTAAGATATTTGATGTGATTAGAAAGGAGTCGCAAAATGAGGGAGTGGACTTCTTTCTTATATTCTTCTGTAATAGCAAAAAATGTGCCAGAGCATCATACAGGATGGATTAATTTTTTTCTTCCCCAAACGCTTATAAATTAGGGGTATTATCAAGACTGTAGCTCGATCACTACGAATTTTCCCACAAATATGTGCAGATTTAGTGCGGAAAACAAAAATTATGCATCATAAAAGTGCGCAAATGAGATTATATGAACATAAATTGGACAAAAACCATCGCCGCTACATGGCGAGCAAGACAAGAAAGCTTAAAAGCGGTTGAAGATGTAGACCTCATGGAAATGGATCGCCTGCTTGGTATTGACCGACAAAAACAAGCCTTCAACAAAAACATAGAAAATTTCATTGCAGGAAAACCCAACAATCATGTTTTACTTTGGGGTGCTCGTGGCACTGGCAAATCATCTCTAGTAAAGGCGGCGTTGAATAAATATCACAAGCAAGGACTTCGCATTATCGAAATTCCAAAAGATGAATTACGCTGGCTGATAGATATTACCGATGAGATTCGCAAGCTTGATTACCGCTTTATTATTTTTTGTGATGATCTTTCGTTTGAAGAGGGTGAAACTAGCTATAAAGAATTAAAAAGCACGCTGCAAGGATCAATAGAAAAACCACCTGAAAATGTGTTGATTATAGCAACCTCAAATCGTCGCCACCTTATACCTGAGCAAATGAAAGATAATGAGCAAGCGGAAGTTGTGAATGGCGAAATCCATCACAGCGATACTACCGAAGAAAAAATGTCGTTGTCTGATCGTTTTGGCTTAGCATTATCATTTTACCCAATCACGCAAGATCAATACTTTGCGATTGTAGACATGTTATTTGATGAAACGAAGATCAGTGATGTTAAAGAACTCCACATACTAGCGGATAGATTTGCTCGAGAGCGCGGCAGTCGTAGCGGGCGAATTGCACAGCAGTTTTTTAATAACTGGGGCATTGAGACTAGATAAATATTGTAGTCATGTAAAACTAGGGGGGTGTGCTTTATACTATGATAATCGATTAAATATTATTAAAAGCACACCCCCCTAGTTTTACATGACTATTCTTATGGGGCTTTACATATAAATAAAGTAGCTCGAATGAAAATCTCCAAAAAACTCCGCCACCTCACAGGTAATATTTCAAGGATGAAAGATGAAGCAATTCTTATTAATGATTCTCCTAGGTACTTTTTCAGTATCGCTCTCAGCCAATGAGCTAGTCAACCATCACTCCCCCTATTTGGCGATGCATGGGGATGACCCTGTTGACTGGATGGAATGGGGCAAGCCTGCGCTAGACAAAGCCAAAAAAGAAAATAAACTGATATTAGTTTCAATTGGTTACTTCGCTTGCCACTGGTGCCACGTTATGCAGCGTGAAAGCTATAAGGATAAAGGCATTGCCAAAAAGCTCAATAAAAACTATATCTCAGTAAAAGTTGATCGCGAATTAAATCCTGTTTTGGATAAGCGCTTGATCGAGTTTGTGCAGGTCACTAATGGCACGGCGGGTTGGCCGCTGAATGTTTTTATCACGCCAGATGGCTACCCACTTGTGGGCGCAACTTATATGCCGCGCGAGCATTTTTCTAGCGTGCTTGATCAACTGGATGGAAAATGGAAGACCGAGCAAGCAAAGCTATCAAAACAAGCGAAAGATATGAGTGATACGCTTGTTACAATGCTCGAAAAACAAGAACGCACCGTAAATAAAAAAACCATCAAACAGCTATCAAATAGCTATATAGAAATGGCGATGCAATATGCAGACACGCTACAAGGTGGTTTTGGACAACAACGTAAGTTTCCACAAATACCTAAAATGTGGGCGATGCTAAAGCTGAATAAAATCACAAAGAACAAAGAAGCGGATGAGTTTATCAAACTCACTTTAAATAAAATGGCGCAGAAAGGTTTGCATGATGAGCTTGCTGGTGGCTTCTACCGTTATACCACAGATCCAGATTGGGAAATTCCGCACTTTGAAAAAATGCTCTACACCAATGCCATGATGCCGCTATTATATTTTGATGCGGCTGCTCAATATGGCGATGAGAAATACCGCAATATTGCCTTAGAAACACTAACCTACTTGCAAGATGAAATGCGCGGACAGAGCAATGCCTTTATTGCCAGCCTTTCTGCGGTGGATGACAAGGGCGAAGAAGGCGGTTACTATCTTTGGCAACAACAAGAACTAAAAAAAGTTTTAAACCAACAAGAATTAGCGATGGCTAATGCCTATTGGAATATGAACCGCGCCAATGAACTCGATGCAGGAAACCTACCACGTCAAAATCTTACTATTGCCGAGCTTGCTAAGAAATTTAAACTTGCGCCTTTGCAAGCCGCTCAAAGCATCACTAACTTAAAGAAAAAACTAAAAGCACATCGCAATAAAACCCGAAAAATTCCAAGAGATACAAAACTACTAGCAGGCATGAATGGCTTAACCTTAGCGGCTTTTTCACAAGGTCTAGCCCATCAGAAATCACTAAAACCAACAGGCGAAAAGCTTGCCCAATTTTTAATAAGCTTATGGAATGGAAAAAGATTACGCCGTTCGGCCGCCACCGAAAAAGTAGGAACACTCTATGATTATGCCGCCGTATCATGGGGGTTAATTAAGTGGGGAGAAGCATCAGGCGATAATCAAGCCAAACAAACAGGCAAAGTTATCGCAACAGCCGCATGGAATCGCTTTTATAAAAACAAGAGCTGGGTAGAAAACCCAGATAGCTTATTGCCCAAAGGCACACAACAAGCACACCTCCCAGACAGCGCTTTGATTTCTGCCGAAGCACTATTGCTAGAAGCGAGTAGATTATCAAAAGACCCAACGCTAATTAAAAAGACAGATGCCGTACTAAATAATGTTACCCGATCATTAGAAACAGATTTATTTGCTTATGCTTCGTTGTTGGCGGTTTTGCAGAAATAACGCCCACAAAAAAGCAGGTGATGAACACCTGCTTTTTTGTTATTCAATCTAAAGAT
>CAYOHT010000162.1:3963-5074 GCA_964403815.1 uncultured Cocleimonas sp. | reverse complement strand
ATTGCTATCACCTGAGTTCAACTCGAAGCTCATAAAGTACGTTGTATCTTGATTACTCGTGGGCTGATCAGGCTGTGCCTGAACTTCACAGCTATTGCTGTTAGCAATACTATCTACTGTACAGTTATTCTCACTTGCATCACCATCATAAACTCTTTTGTCTGCTGGAATACGAGTACTTGATCTATCGTAGCCTGCAGGAACACTTACAACACGAATTGTATAAGTGTCTCCTTCTGGACAACTTGAGTCTGCACCTACCAAAATATCAAAGACATAAAGACCATCATCACGAGTAACTTGACCTTGTTGATTTTCTCCTAAACAACTTACATCTACAGGTGTACCTTGTGAATTTACTAATTGTAGAGTTGCACCTTCAACTGGCTCACGTGTAACGCTGTCATAGACAACACCACTTGGATCAACAGGTAATGGTAAGTCCATACTCTCACCTGCTTCTAATACTTTATTAGTACTAGAAGTCCCCATTAATACACCATCTGGATTATAGAACTCCACTGTGTACACACTAGGAATTAGGCCATTTACGATGTAGTCTCCATTAGCATCGGTTACTGTTGTTGCAACAACATTACCATTACTATCGACTATCTTAAGTATCCAGCCTGCTTTCCGATCTTCATTAGGATCAATTACACCATCCTTATCATGATCAAGCCATATTGTACCTGTTAATGCTGCTGGCTCTTTATAGTCAATTGTAATTATAGCTTCATTAGACTCCAAACCAGTCTTATCTTTAACCGTATATTTAACGGGCGTTGGATCACCAACAAAGCCATTCTCAGGCGTGAATGTAGTAGCACCTGTTTCAGGGTCAACCGTCCATGTACCTTCATTTGGAACAACCAATGTTGTTACCTTATTACCTTGTGGGTCAATCAACTTAACCGTTGTAGGGTCAAGATCATTTTCAGGGTCGCTGTCATTATCAATAATATTAAGCGTTACTGCTGTCCCTAAGTCTTGATCATGCTTTTCGTCATCCTCCGCTACTGGAACAGTTTGTGGATAATCCACTATAACCATTGCTTCGTTCGACTCCAGCCCTGTTTTATCTTTTACCGTATATTTCACAGGTGTAGGA
>CAYOHT010000162.1:0-3863 GCA_964403815.1 uncultured Cocleimonas sp. | reverse complement strand
CTAATTTATCATTGTCGCCATCACCATCCGTATCAGTCGCATCAGCGCCTGTTAGATTAACCGTTGTTGCATCCAAGTCATTCTCAGGATCCGTGTCATTGCTCACTGTGGCCAGTGTCGTTGGATTTGTCGGTGTCGCTGGATTTGGATTGATCTTGGTATCATCAACCGCTATTGGCGCAACTTGCGGATAAGTCACCGTAATCGTTGACTTATTACTAACGAATCCATTATTACCTTTCACGCTATATTGAATAGGTGTTGGGTTTTGCTTAAAAGTTGCAATAGGTGTAAATGTAGCTATGCCATTAGCATCTACCGTCCAAGTACCTTCATTTGCTACTACGACGCTATCAATATCGCCATCACCATCAGTATCTGTCCCCACTCCTCCTGTAACACTTGCAGGGTCAAAGTTTACTGTCGTTTTATTAATGCCTACACTAGGTACTGAATGAGTGTCATTACCTAAAATACTCACATTGGTTGGATTGCTGGGAGAAATAGGATTTGGATTTTCTTCTGAATCATCAACCGTCAAAGGTGGCTCTGCATTTATTGTTACCACATTTGAAAGTGTTGGCAAACTTACACCTTGAGCATAAGCACCTGCCGTATTTGAGAAGTGTTGCTTTTTAGTAATCGCATGATCTGTTGGTGCAAAGTTCATTGTGATAGCACAGATAGAACTAGGCGCTAGGTTCGCTCCTGTTACACGAGTCGCTGTAACCGCTGCGTTGTTAAACCCACAATTTACGGCCGGACCTGCTGGAGTACCTTCACACCAAGTTGTTGTACCACCATTTTGATTACTCACCGCTGTAGGGCTCATATCAATATCTTTAGGCGTTCTTTGTGTAAACCAATAATGTAAAGTACCCGAACATGTCGCTCCTGCTGTTGCACTTACAAAATCAATCGTACCTTCAAAATCACTACCTGGGGTTCTCACTTGAGTAGTAATATTTGAACCTACTGTAAATTTATAACCTGTGGTTCCATCGCCATTGTATGGCATGATGTCAATCATATCCAAAGCGGTTAATGGTGTTTGTGTACCGTTTCTTGAATGTATTGTGTAGACCAATTCATCACCCACATCAAAATACTGATCAGTCGTTGTCTTTGTTACAATTAATGCTGTAGGAATAGCTACATTCAGATTTTTATTTGCTGTTCGCACACCTACGTTACTGGTGTCAGTAGGTGAAGAAATTGTCGTATATGTATGCAAAGTTCCAGTAGGTGCATCTGCATCTACTTGAGCATCATAAGTAATTTCAGGCAATACCGTATTACAGTCGCGCGCCCCTAAATCCCATACAAGAATAGTATTATCTGCAGTACAAGAGTTTTTAAGGTCGCCCGCCTCAAGATCCGCACAAGAACCTGTCACGGGCTCCCCTGGAGGAAGTGAGGAAGTCCCTTGTGTATAGCTCAAGCCTTTACCCAACATTTCAATAATTTTTACAGGGCTGTTTTCAATCGTTGTACCATCACAAGTGAAAGAAGGCGTAAGCGTTACATCTACTTTATCACCCGTGGTAACGTTAGATTGAACAATATATTTTTGTACACGTACCTTGCCACGTACTAATAAGATACGATCACCAACATCACCAGAATGAGGGTCATCATAAGATGCTTTAGGCTGGTAACTTGAAGGATACCAACCATGTGTTGCAGGATAACGCGCCACATTAAAGTAGTCATTATCTGTCACAGTAGCGTAGTTAGGAATGATCGTCCCTGATGGAATTGGATTTCCACTAAGATCATTACTACGTGCTGTTAAGTTAATAATAGAATAAGTTCTGGTTCCAGGAGGAAGACCATTGGTAAAGCGTACTCGCACTTTAGTGATAGCACCTGCTGCCTTAGCGGCTGTTGTAGTTGAATGCCATGTAATACCCGCATCAGAACATTCATTCTCAACAACATTCGGATGACTTGTATCTGGATTTGGTGGCCAACTGCCCGCAACATAACCTGTCGCATATTCAACAACTGCACCTGTAATAGCATCAGTACCGCCATTGTTGTAGTGTATTTTTACAGCTTGCCCTGGTGTTGCAGGAACATCTGTTACATCAACAGTATTGCTGTCAAAAATATCGCAAACAACACCGCCCGATAATACACTACCACCTGAGTTGTAATAATTTACTCTTGATGTCCAGTTTGCACCTGGTGTAACTACACCATCACCTGCTCTATACCCTGTCGCTCCACCTGGATTAGAAACATCCCACGCTGCAAGGTTATTAGTATAGTGCTTGCCAAAAGATCCGCTTGCACCATAAAACGTTCGTGCATAGTGATTATCCAAATCACTTTCTGTAGCCGAACCAAAGTTTGAGTTACCTGAGATGGAAACAGGATCAAAGTTTTTCAATGTATTTTTTGTTTTTAGTTCACCTGTACCAGAGGTATCCGTTGCATTAGTACCCGTCTGGATATCTGAAAATGGTATAAAGACACGTATTGTACCAATTGCTGCAATAGCTCGTGTTACAGGAATAGGCATCCCTGCTTGTGTTTTGGTAGGGATATGGCTTAACGTGGCATCAATATGTTCATGCTTCACATGAATAGAAGAACCCGCAGCAGCCTGAGTACAAGTCTGTACCATCGTTGCTAAAGGTGTAGCTACAGATCTATCAGGACGAGCTGCATTATAATAAGAATAAGGATCCGCACTACTGGCATGATTTTTACGACATTCAATTAATTCTGCATTGGGAGAAACACTTGAAAGGTCATCATCAAATTCAAGAGTAAAATCACTACCTAATGACTCATTTCCCAAAACACCTGAGGCAGAATTAGTAGCGCCTGAAACCTCATCAACTTCAAGATAATATTTATACTCGATAATCGTACCAGACACACCATTATGAGTTTGCCCTGATGCGTAGGTATAAGCAGATTTTTGTAGGTTCCAGCGTGGTGAAGCTGTGGTAATAATTGAAGTACCCGCCGCATCAACCTTTTGAGTGGCACTATCAGAGGTTGCCGTAATCACAACATCACCGGGCACATGACCGTTAGGCGCACTACCCTTAACCACGACATTAAAAGGAATATCCTCAGCATAAGCCGTCGCAGCAGAGTAGTTTGAGCGAACACAGACCAGTGTTAGACCATCAGCAGAAATTGATGAACCTGCTTTACATGACGATGGTAAACTCTCCCAGCGTAACGTATTATCAGGTAATACTGCTGTCAACGTAACAGGCTCATTGCCACCTGTCATACTCCAACCTGCGACTACTTCAAACTGATCATGATTTCTAACAATCAAATCTCCCGTATAAGTATCATCTGTTGGATCATTTACATCATTTTTTTGATAACCAGAATCGCTTGAAAAATCACAACCCGGAACAGTATTGCTGTTGCCATTTACTGTCGGGCAAACTAAGTTGCCATTCACTTTATCCGTCGTTGTATTTAAATCTCCAACAATGCTACCTGTTTTCCCATAGTAAGTGACTAAGCCCAATGTCTCAGCAGCAGCCTGCGCGTTAGCGCCAACAGCAATCAATAATATGATAAATAATACTGTAGTCTGAACGCTCTTTTTAGCAGTGCTTTTAGAGAGTTTAACAAGCGGTGTATTTACTCGCGAATAAAATGTCATTTCTGAAAATCCTTATTTTTATTATGTAGTCTGTTTTTAGTAATAATACCGAGTTAATGCTTAATGGTTACTGAATATTTCATAAAAAATAAAACCACTAGTACACCCCCCCACTTTTACATGATCATGTAAAAGTGGGGGGGTGTACTTTAATTATAAGTTTTATGTAACTACTCAGCGTAAATAAGATTAAAAAACAGCTTGACAGGTTTTAACTGTA
>CAYOHT010000161.1:0-5075 GCA_964403815.1 uncultured Cocleimonas sp. | reverse complement strand
TGATGGTATTTATCGCTACTGTCAAACAAGGCGATGATTGGCCCTGAATCAATTAGAATGCGTTTCATCTATTTTGCTTTGCTCTAATCTTTTCTTTCATTATTGCTTTTCGATTAGATGAAAGATTACCGTCACCGCTTGCGTATTTCCCAAATAATTCTGTGCCTAAATCCCAAGCATTTGGTTTTTTCTGTTTTTGAATATATTCAGTAACGCTAACACGGATTAGCTCTGATTTGCTTAAACCCATCATCGTTGCTGTTGCTTGGAT
Source organism: uncultured Cocleimonas sp. (assembly GCA_964403815.1). Classification (GTDB taxonomy): domain Bacteria; phylum Pseudomonadota; class Gammaproteobacteria; order Thiotrichales; family Thiotrichaceae; genus Cocleimonas. The sequence continues at coordinate 4,804 of CAYOHT010000161.1, read as the reverse complement.
ATCAGTTTCTAGTTTTTTATCGAGCCTGAGTGTAATCATAGTGAATCACTTTTATTTATCTTGTAATACATATTGTATTACAATAGCGGCGGTATTGTCAATTCGCTCACGGACAGACATCATCATGTAAAACTAGGGGGGTGTGCTTTATAACCCTCTATTCAGGCAAATATACCTCATGATCAGCCTTAATCACTGCTTTTTTTAAGTTTTTATCCAGCGTGGCTATTGGCAAGCCTTCCCGCACTGCCAGTTCTAGGTATGAGGCATCGTAACTGCTTAAATTAAAGGCTCGTGCCAGTGCTAGCGTTCTTCCAAAAGCGTTGTAGTCTGTTTGTGTATCGACAAATATGGGGAGTTTATCTAGTTTTGCGAGATATATTTCAATCTGCCCTTCGCCAAGCTCTCCTCTTTTTTCGCTGCCTAGCAATGCACTTACTGCTTCTAGGTGCCATAAGTTAGGAACTAAAGCCGATGCGTTTGAAAATGATTGAAGGACGTTTATAGAATAAGCTTGATCTTGCGCTTTATTGCTAGGCATAAACCAGCGCATTGCTACTGAGTTATCTAAAACAAAATTGCTCATTTTCTACCGTCTTCGATAGATGATTTAAGCACATCATCAGCAACTGTCTTTCCTTGAATTTTCAAGATATCTTCAATCGCTTCAAGCGTGCGCTGATGATTTGTTGAACGGCTAGGCACTATATCTGCTATTGGCTTTCCATGCTTTGTCACTGTAAAGGATTGACCTTTTAGAACTTTTCGCAATAACTCTGGTAACTTTGTTTTGGCATCGTATGAGCCTATTTCTTCTTTGACCATCATAGTAATTACCTCTCTAATCTTAGACCAGTATACTGGTCTAAGTAAGGATTGGCAATTTTACTTATTTAAGGAAAACTGAGAAGCTAGAGCAGAACCTTCTCAATCCCGCCATTTGCAATCTTTTCAACAAACTTACCCTGCCACTTATTACCGTGTAGTTCTTTCATCATTTCTACGACGATGTAGTCGGTTTCCATGCCTGTGTCGTCGGCGTAGCGGTTTAGGCCTTGTTGGCAAGCTGGGCAGTTGGTTAGGATTTTTACGTTTGCTACAACTTCAGCAGGCTTCGCTTCGGCTCCTGCATCTATTTGAATTTGCTTTGCCTCTTCTAGGCTTTCATTTTTTCTAAAGCGTAGTTGACTGGCGATGTCTGGGCGGCTTACGGCGAATGTCCCTGCCTCACCACAACAGCGGTCTGATAGAGTGACTTCTTGTCCCATAAGGTCTGATGTGAGTTTAGTCGGGTCGTAATTTTTAATCGGTGTGTGGCATGGGTCGTGATAAACATATTTTGTGCCGCTCACGCCTTCTAGTTTCACGCCTTTTTCTAATAAATATTCGTGAATATCCAATAGACGACAACCGGGGAAAATTTTTTCAAACTCGTATTTTAGGAGCTGATCCATACAGGTTCCACACGATACGATAACTGTGTTAATTTCTAGATAGTTTAGTGTTTGCGCGACACGGTGGAACAGTACGCGGTTGTCGGTGGAAATCTGGTTGCCTTTGGCAATATCCCCACCTGATGTTTGCGGGTAGCCACAGCAAAGATAACCTGGTGGCAATACGGTGGTTGCACCTGTCTCAAATAACATTGAAATAGTTGCGATACCGATTTCTGAAAATAGTCTTTCTGAACCACAACCGGGGAAGTAGAAAACAGAATCACCTCGCTCACTCTCTGCCAAATCTGGTTTGCGAATCACAGGAATCGTATTACTATCTTCTAGCCCTAGCATTGCTCGGCTTGTTCTTAGCGGTACATGTGCGGGCAAGGGCTTTTTCACAAATTGAATGACATATTCATTAATTGGCGTTTTGCCTGTTGTTCCTGCTGGGCGTTTACGCGGTTTTAATAAACCCAAACGCTTAAATATTTTGTGTCCAAGGCGTTGTGATTTGTAGCCGAGTTGTACCAATCCAGCGCGCATTATTTTTATAGTGATTGGGTCTTTGACATTCAAAAACTGCATGGATGCCCATGTAACCGCATTGAATTTCTTCTGTTTGCGCTCTTTTAAAATACTACGCATACGCACGGTGACATCGCCAAAGTCGATATTCACAGGGCATGGATTTAGACATTTATGACAGACCGTACAATGGTCTGCCACGTCGTTCATTTCTTCAAAATGGCGCAGTGAGATTCCGCGGCGTGTTTGCTCTTCATACAAAAACGCTTCTAGCATTAAACCTGTTGCAAGGATTTTATTACGTGGTGAATACAGTAAGTTAGCACGCGGGATATGTGTGGTACAGACAGGCTTACATTTACCACAACGCAGACAATCTTTAATATCATCATTCAGCGCGCCTAGCTCGTTATGTTCGAGCAATAACGCCTCGCGCTCAACTAAACGTAGTGATGGCGTGTAGGCATTTTGCAAGCCAGAGTCTGGCATGAGTTTGCCTTTATTAAAGTGCCCGTTGGGGTCAACCTCTTCTTTGTATTTTGCAAAATCTTGAATCACTTCATCTTGTAGATAATGCATTTTTGTTAGGCCGATGCCATGCTCGCCCGAAATTACACCATCAAGAGAAACTGCTAACTCCATCACTTGATCAACAATGCGTTCTGCCTCTTGCATCATTTCGTAATCATTGGAATTGACGGGAATATTGGTATGCACATTGCCGTCACCTGCATGCATGTGTAGCGCAACAAACAAGCGGCTTGAAAGCACTTGTGTATGCACTTTATCAAGCACTTCACGCAATGGTTTTAAAGTACGCCCTACGAATATTTCATCAAGTTGTTGTTTGATTTCTGTTTTGTAGGAAATGCGTAAATCACGACGTAGTAACAAGTTTATTAACTTGTCACCTTTTTTTATTTTTTCCTGTGTTTCTGTATTCAATAAATCAGAAAACTTGCTAGCATCACTTTCAAAGTTATCAAAAATAGTCTGCCAACGGTTACGAACTTCGTTCAAAAACTGGGCGGCATGATCTTTTTTCGACTGTAAAATTGCATCGTTTTCAGCGCTCTTTTCATAGCTTGCTAACTTTCGTAGCTCTGGCAAATCACCACTAAACGTTTCTAGCGCCGTATCTATTAAGGTGATTTTATTTTGTATTGATTGATGAATATTGATGCATTCAATACCGTCGCTGTATTTCGCAAGATTATGCAGTGGAATGACCACATCTTCGTTTATCTTAAACGCATTGGTATGCGCAGCGATGGCGGCAGTTCGGGCGCGATCTGCCCAAAATTGTCTACGGGCTTCGGGGCTTACGGCGGTAAAACCTTCTGCATTTCTGGCGTTGGCAATTTTGATAACTTTTGATGCGGCTTCGGCTACTTGTGCATCATCATCACCGACAATATCGGCAATCAAAACCATTTTAGGGAATGAGCCACGCGCCGCTTTGGGCGTGTATTTAACCGCTTTCACATAGCGCTCATCCAAATGCTCTAGGCCTGCCAACAAGATATTATCGTTAGCATCAAGGTAGTCTTTTACCTCGACAATCGCAGGTACGGCTTCTTGCAAATCGGTGCCGTAAAATTCTAAACATACGGTGCGAACCTGTTCTGGCATTCTGTGCAAAATGAATTCAGAAGATGTGATTAAACCGTCACAACCCTCTTTTTGAATACCCGGTAAGCCACCTAAGAACTTATTGGTTACGTCTTTTCCTAAACCTTCTTTGCGGAAAAAACTGCCAGCGAAGTTAAGTAGTTCATCTTCGCCTTTTTGGGTTTTTGCATCTTTCTCAAAGCGGCGCACACGAAAAACTACTTCTTTTTGATCGTGAATTTTGCCTAAATTATGGTTAAGCCGCGTGATTTCCAACCATTCTGCATCGGGCGTTACCATGCGCCATGAAACGAGATTATCTAAAGCTGTTCCCCACATCACAGCTTTTTTACCACCTGCATTCATGGAGACATTGCCACCAATGGTTGAAGCATCTTGTGAGGTTGGGTCTACTGCAAAAACCAAACCTGCCGCACTTGCCGCATCCGAAACTCTGCGTGTGACTACGCCTGCATCTGCACGAATAACCGCAACGGCTTCTTCAACACCGTGTAGTTTAGCCCAATGTATTTCGCTAAGCGTTTCTAGCTTTTCGGTATTGATAACTGCGCTCATTGCATCTAGTGGAATTGCGCCACCTGTGTAGCCTGTACCACCGCCGCGCGGGATGACGGTTAAGCCGAGTTTGATAGAGGTTTGTACTAGATCAGCAATTTCTTCCTCAGTATCGGGTGTTAAAACCACAAAAGGTAACTCTACACGCCAGTCGGTTGCATCGGTTACGTGCGAGACACGTGCCAGTCCGTCAAATTGGATATTATCTTTACGGGTTATCTGGCGAAATTTACGTTTAGCTTTTTTTCTTAGCGAGTAAAAATCTGAAAACCACGTTGCAAAATCATCGACTGACTTCTGACCTATTTCGACCAACTCTAGCGTTAGCTCATTACCGTCTGCGCGCTCTTTAATTCGATCCAACCGTTCGCGCATGGTTTGCATTAATGAATAGCGGCGTTTTTCATTTTCGAGCAAATCATCTTGAATGTATGGGTTACGCATTACCACCCAAATGTCGCCCAATACTTCTAGCAACATGTGGGCCGACAAACCCGTGGTGCGCTTCTCGCGCAGCTTTTCTAAAATCTCCCACGCGCGTTTACCCAGCACCCGCAGGATGATTTCTCTATCCGAAAAAGAAGTGTAGTTATAGGGAATTTCGCGATAAGGAGCTTTCATGATGCGGGCATTTTAACCTGTAATTCTTGCAT
>CAYOHT010000160.1:0-5111 GCA_964403815.1 uncultured Cocleimonas sp. | reverse complement strand
TAAAGAATGTGGGTATTCCGTGATTTAATTAATAAAAGTAAGTATTTTAAATGACTAATTCTAATAAAACCTGTGCATCAAAACTCTCTAGCCTATCATGGGCAATTATCGCTGTACTGGTGTTCGCCATTCTTCTGATGCTGGGTTATAAATTTAAAGATTCTCTTTTTGATTCTGAAGCGACGATAGTCGCGGCTTTGGATAAGTCTTGTGATTTAAGAAAAGGGCGCTGTAGTTCGGCTCTACCCAGTGGCGCTAAAGTGATATTTTCTATTAACCCTCACGATATTCCTCTTCTTAAACCACTTCAACTCACGGTAGAAATGGAAGGTGTGCATGCAATTAAAGTAGAAGTTGATTTTATTGGAATTGGAATGGATATGGGTTACAACCGCTCAAATCTGGATAGAATAGATAAATCACATTTTTCAGGAGAATCTATATTGCCCGTCTGCGCGCACTCTAAAATGGATTGGGAGGCGCGCGTTTTATTGTATACAGAAAAAGGCATGATCATGGTTCCATTTCGATTTTTCACGCTTAAGTAAACCCTATGTTAGCTCTTCATTCCTTGTATTATCTTCTTCACTTCTGCTTTTATGGTTTGTTTTTCCTTATTATCAAACTCAAGCCCAAGATCAATTATATCGCCTGCTTTTATTTTTCGCGTTAGCCCAATCAACATAATGTGAAAACCACCGGGTTTTAAGGTGATTTTTCCATTGGCAGGAATCAAAACTTTAGTTACCTGACGCATACTCATCATGCCATCTTCATGAATGTGCTCATGTAGTTCAATATTTTTAGCGACATCGCTAGTTACTTTAATGAGAGAAATTTCTTTATCGGTAGAGTTTGTAAGAGTAAGGAATGATGCCGAAGTCATTTGTCCAGGAGGAACTTCACGAACGTAAGGAGAGTCAACACTTATGTCTTTGGCAAAAGATAGCCCTGTTATTACAATAAGTCCCACTGTTAATAATAATTTATTCATTTATCTTTCCTTGGTGCTGCATGAGGTTTGCGATAGCAGTTCGGCTATACGTTATAGTATAAATGAAAAAATCAGCAGTAAGATCACAACGAATTGAATGACAGCGACCCCGCGCCAAAAAGCTAACGGATTACGTTCTAGTAACGGTTGTGAGTTGTGTTTATCAAGCAGGGTTTGATTAGGCTTTGTAAAATCACTCAAAAACTCAGATAACAAACCGTAACGCTTTTCAGGGTTGGGGTGTACGGCTTTTTGTAGGCAAGCATCTATCCAGTCTGGCACGCTTGCGTTGTGCTGGCGAGCTGGCACGTAATTAAACTTCTTCTTTGCTGCACGTTCTACTGATATTTCACCGTAGGGCAATTTTCCTGTAAGCATTTCGTATGCGATTACCCCCAAAGAATAGATATCAGAACGGTTGGTACCGTTTTCGCCTTTAAAATATTCGGGTGCTGAGTAATTGGCGGTGCCAACAATCTCATTGTGTTCAACAACCGATTTAATTTCAGCAAGTCCAGCGATTTTGGTCGAACCAAAATCTATGATGCGTAAGGTGTTAGATTTATCCAGTAAGATATTGTCTGGTTTTAAATCTTGATGAATCATTTCTAAGCGGTGCATGGCACGTAAACCGCGTGCAATTTGGTCGACGCTTCCTCGCACTTGGGTAAGAGATGGCTTAGGGTTGTCTGACATCCATTGTGCAAGGCTTTGCCCCTCAATGTATTCAACTACTGAATATAAAAAATTTCTTTGGCGGTCGCCTTCACAGACCTTAATCAAGTGAGGTGATGATAAACGTTTGCCAACCCACTCTTCGTGTAAAAATAAATCTATATAAGATGGGTCATCTTCAAAATTCACAGAAGGTGTTTTAATAACAACTTTCGGGTACGAGCTGCTCCGCCTTTTTGCTTGAGAGCCTTCAGAAAATGAGGAGCCTTCAGCAGATAAGGAGCCTTCAGCAGATAAAGAGTCATTCGATAACAAAGTACCTTCTGCCAAATAAACTTGTGACCGAGAAGAGGCATTAAGCTCACGGATAATTTTATAACCATCTAAAATATTACCAGCGACTAGATCGGGAGGGAAAGGTAGTTGCGTTAACTGTTCGTAAAATTCATCCTTGTCGGGGTCGGGTAAGTCATCAATAAGTAGGATTTGTGCGCTAATATTGTCGGTGGATTCATTCGTCGATGCCGCATTAATTAACTCATCTGTAATGATTTGTGGTGCATTTTTATGTGCTTCGATGATTTCTTTAATTTCTTTGTCGCTGACAAAATCATGCACACCATCGGTACTTAAAAAATAAATATCATCTTGCTCGACTTCACACGCGCGGTAATCAATTTCAAGATGTGTATCAATACCCATCGCACGGCTTAAATAATCACGATCATTACTAATCCAAACACGGTGATCACGGGTAAGTTGGACTAACTCATTTTCACGTAAACGGTAAATACGACTATCACCTACATGAAATAAATGTGCTGTTTGAGATTTTATAACAATCGCGCTAAAAGTCGTCACCATGCCTTTGGCGGTGCCGTACTTTTGTTGTCCTTGGCTATAGAGCCATGTATTTAGCGCGGTGAGAATTTTAGTAGCAGCTTGTTTCACCGTCCAAGATTCTGGCGTACCGTAATAATCGCTTAAAAACTGACTAACCGAAACTTGGCTGGCTTCTTTGCCACCGTCACTGCCGCTCATACCATCGGCAATCGCAACGGTGATGCCTTTGCTTTCTAGCTGAGCTTCATCGTCGGTTTCTTTTGAGGGAATATAACTGCCAAGGAAATCTTCATTCTCTGGCTTGATACCAGCGATGGATGTTTGACCAATTGTGACTGAAAGATTATTAGGCATTAATTAAGTGTGCTTTAAATATATAGTTTAAAAGCACACCCCCCCACTTTTACATGATGTTCTTGTTAATCAATTACAGTAATGCAGAAACATCATGTAAAAGTGGGGGGGTGTGAATTATTAATAATAACAGCTAAGAGTTATTTTACGTCGATCATCTGTACCGTCCCATCTGGCAGGGTTTCGGCTATTTGACCCTTTGGTTCTTCCAAAAAGAATAAGATCAAACCAAACACGACCGCCGAGACGATTCCAATAAACAAAAAGAACTGATCATAGCTGATCAATGAATTTACCGTCAAAAACAGCACCGCACCCACATTTCCAAATGCACCTGCCATGCCTGCAATTTGTCCTGTCATACGGCGTTGAATCAATGGCACCATAGCATACACCGCGCCAGAGCCAGCTTTTGAGAATATACCGCCGATGATAGTCATGCCCACAACCATCCAGATTGGCCAACTTTTATCAACCATGCCTAAAACTAAAAAACTGACGGTGATGCCTGCAAACGCGATAATCAAGGTACGTTTACGACCGATAATATCACTGATCCAACCACCACCTGGGCGCGCGAAGAGATTAATAAAAGGATAAACACCTGCTAACAACGCGGCGCTTACTTTTGGAATATCAAACCACTCAACATAAAATAACGCCAGAACCGATACGACCGCCAACTCGGTACCGAAGGTAACAAAATAAGCCCAATCTAAAATAGCCACTTGCTTGAATTTATAGCGTTGCATGGCAGGCACGGCTTCTTTTAGAACGTGCGCGTTTACTTTCCAAATCTTCCAAACTTGTACAGCATAGATTAACGCTAATACAGCATAAATAATGAGCGCTGTTGATGCGCTAATCAACCCCATGTTGAGGGGTGATAATTTCCACGTTAATAATGCCAATGCTAAAAACAAAGGAATGTTCATAACCATATACAAAAGCAAATCACCTTTGCTGGTGATCTCCATAGCCCCTGTTTTTGCAGGCTTAAAATAAGTAGAGCCTTTGGGCGTATTGCGTGCAATGGTATAATAAAACGCACCATAAGCAATCGCGGCAACACTGGCAAAAGTAATCGCGTAACGCCAGCCGTCATCACCGCCTATACTTGCTGCTATAAAGGGTAAAGTTACCGCTGCGCCCGCAGAACCAAAATTACCCCAACCACCATAAATACCTTGCGCTAATCCTGTTTGCCTTGCAGGAAACCATTCGCCAATCATGCGGATACCCACTACAAAACCTGCGCCAATAAAGCCTGATAAGAATCGTAAAATAGCCAAGCTTTCATAGCTATCCGCCCATGCAAAAGCAATGCTAATCAAACCACCAAGCACCAAAATGGCGCTAAATAGAATACGTGGCCCAAACTTATCAACCAGCATGCCGACGATAATGCGTGATGGAATTGTCATCGCTACATTGAGAATTAATAGCACTTTTGCCTGTTGGTCGGTGAGAGCCAAGGCATCTTTTATAAAGGGCATTAGCGGCCCCAGTCCTAGCCAGACAACGAATGTCATAAAAAAAGCGAACCAGGTGATGTGCAGGGTTCGTATATTGGCTTGGCCTAATGCGAAAATATTAAACTTGCTTGATGATGACACTGTAGCTCCAATACTTAACGGTGTGTTAAAACTAGGGATAGCAATTAGTGTGCCATATTTTATTTTTCTCGTATAAGTGTTTACTCATCCAAATAAACTATTTAGATTTAATGAATAATGGTAGAATGCGCAATCTTTAATTTTTATCAAAAAAACATGAAACCAGACTTTAAAATTATCCGTTGGGCAGCCTTATTTGAAGGCTCTTCTTTATTGTTATTGTTGTTTGTCGCGATGCCGCTTAAATACTATGCTGGGATACCTGAAGCAGTAAAGATAGTCGGTCCAATTCATGGTGTTTTATTTCTTAGCTTTGTGGTTTTATTATTCTTGCATGCGGCTAAACGTGAGTTGAGTTTGGTGGAAACGCTGGCAGGTTTTGTGGCTTCATTTATTCCTTTTGGGACGTTTATTTTTAAGGCTAAGGTGTTGGCGAAATAACTGTGAGTGTAAAGTCCCATCGTAGGTTGGCGCTGAGCTTGCGAAGCCCAACAAAAATATCATGTTGGGCTTCGTTTCTCAGCACCAACCTACAACAGTTAGATGAGAATATCTCTGTCTATAACTTCTTTTCCCAAAACATTGCCTTGCCCATTTCTGGGTCAAGCTCGTAACTAGCAAAGCCAAAC
>CAYOHT010000159.1:0-5125 GCA_964403815.1 uncultured Cocleimonas sp. | reverse complement strand
GTGCAGAAATACCTGAAGCAGTGTTATCCATTGTTATAGTTACTTCACCTGCAGCACCAATTGCAACTGCAGCAATTTTATCATTAATGATGTTAGGCATATCATTTTGTACTTCAACCCAGTAACGAGCGATACCGTTCAAACCAGAATCAGAAAACATATCTGCTACGCCAACCTTAAAAGAACTTGCAGCGATAACGCCTTCAGATACTTTTGCACGTACTGTGTAATCCTGGTAAGCAGGAAGTGCGATTGATGCTAGGATACCGATAATCGCTACAACGATCATCAATTCGATAAGTGTAAAACCTTTTTGTAGTTGCTTTTTCATTTTTAAATCTCCAAAGATTATTTTTATATTATTTACTCAACATGAGTAAGTTATTTTTACTGTACAGCGTGGCTATTATAGTAAACCTGTTCTTAACCAAAACTTAACAGCGTGAACAACATGTTCGCTGGTATTAATGCAGGGGGTGTGCCAACTTTCTTAAAATAATCATAAGATGCTGAAATAATTAGTTATTTATTGTTTTTTTGGTGTTTTAAAGTATCGATATAAATATCTGATTGTCAGTGTTTTGTGTCACTTTATGACTTTAAAAGCATAAAGTTGACAGCTCATGACAGGTTTAGCACCGTTAATCTGTGTTAATACTACGCTAACACGATATAACATTAGTAAAGCGTTTCCTGAGTGTGTCTTTACCTACGGATAGCTACATTGATAGCTGAATAAAAGCAGTTCACATTATCCAATAGCCAAAGCACACCCCCCCACTTTTACATGATGTTTATTGTAAGTATATAAAGGGAGGGTTATGTTGAATGGGTGTAGCAGAAGGAAAACTAAATAAAATTTAGCTATCTAATAAAAACCGATTAAAACCGCTTGAAAGCGAGAATTGGTAGTGTATACTACCGCCTCTCTTGATTGAGAGCAGATTTTAATATGCTCAGTCAAAGCAGAAAGGGCCGTTAGCTCAGCCGGTAGAGCAGTTGACTTTTAATCAATTGGTCGAGCGTTCGAATCGCTCACGGCCCACCATATTTTTCAAAGGCTTAGCTCACGCTAAGCCTTTTTTGTTTTGAGCCTTGTGCCAATTTTGTGTCATAGAAGCTTGATCATATATTATTCTTGGAATAACCATATAACAAAGCACACCCCCCTAGTTTTACATGATGTTTTCTTGTAATTAAGAAACATCATGTAAAACTAGGGGGGTGTGCTTGTCATTATTATGTAGACTATTGATAAATTAAGACCTTACGAGTTATATACACGCTTAGCTAATCCCCAAAAAGGGCTGTATTTTTACGGTATCGCCTTTTTTAATACTTTTTGATTCTGCTGGTAGCACGATAAAACAATTTGCGATGCTCATGGATGTAAGTATGCCTGACCTTTGTTTTCCTGTGCGTTTTACGATGAGTGTGCCGTCAGCTGTTTGTTCAAATGTTCCGCGTTGAAACTCTGTTCGCCCTGCGCGTTTTCGTATGCTATCGCTTGATGTTGCTTGCAAGATGAGTGGGGCTCTTATTTCCCCACTGGCAAGATAGTGGATGGCAGGTTCTAAGAATTGTAGAAATGTCACCATCACAGCGACTGGATTTCCAGGTAGACCAAAGAAACTAGCATTGCTTGAAGATTTATTAAGCGTGCCAAAGGTTAAAGGTCGACCAGGCTTCATGGCTATTTTCCAGAAGTGTGTGTCGCCTAGGGCTTTTAGTGTGGGTTTTATGTAATCTGCTTCTCCAACCGAAACGCCGCCAGAGGTGATTACAATATCTGCATCTTTTGATGCAAGCAAAAAAGCTTCATGGATAGCTTCTTGTGTGTCTTGTACGACACCCATATCTGTGATCTTTGCGCCTTGTTGTTTGAGCATGCCAAACAGTGTGTAGCGATTGCTGTCGTATATTTCACCTTCTGATAATGTTTCGCCCACAGAGCGTAACTCATCGCCTGTAGAAAAGAAGGTAACACGTGGACGACGATAAACCTTCAATTCGCCAATCCCTAATGATGCTAATACGCCTAAATCGGCTGGAGTAATCTGTCTCCCTTTTGATAGTACCAAACAGCCTTTTGCAATATCTTCACCTGTTTGACGAACATTCTGTCCTTTTTTATGTTCGGGTTTTATAAGAAGGTGGGTTTTATCAACTATCTCTATCTGCTCTTGCATGACAACGGTATCAGTGCCTGCTGGCATTACGCCACCGGTCATAATGCGGATGACGTGTCCTGTTTTATAGGTTTCTGTTGTGGGTCTTCCTGCAAACGATGTACCGACGACTTGGTAGCTTTGCACGGTTTGTGTGGTAGATCATCGCCTGCGATGGCATAACCATCCATGGCGGAATTTATGTGTGATGGCACGTCGATGGGCGAATAAATATCTTCTGCTAAATAGCGATTTAAACAGGCGCGTAGGGCGAGTTTTTCTGACTCTGTTATTGGGCTAATTTCTTCAAATATTTTGCTTCGCGCATCATCAACACTAATCGCATCGGCTTCAAAAGGGTCAGCACAACTGGTTTGTTTGTTCATTATTATTAGGCGCTCTTTTTATTTATTTTATTTTTATTAAGAATATTGTCTTCAATGTAATCTGCGATTTGTTGAGGTCGGTTTAGGTCAAGTTGCTCTGGTGATTTTGTATCATCAATCTCATGATCGATTGCTATTGCAATAATATTATCATCATTAGGGTAAAGATAGGGCTTGTCCAAGACTTCACGATGCAGTTCAATTTTTGGAAAACTGGATAATTTAAAACCTTCTACTAAAATTAAATCTAATCCTTTTGTGTGAATATTTTTTAATGCTTCTTCTAACGTTGGTTCTTGTTGATTGTCAGCGTGTTCAATAATAATAGCGGTACGTTTGCGTGATGCGACAACTATTTTTGTTGCCCCCGATTGGCGTAACTCGTAACTATCTTTTTTGGGATGGTCGATATCAATATCATGGTGTGCGTGTTTAACCACGCCAATACGAATGCCTTTGGCTTTTAATAAAGGGATTATTTTACAAAGCAAAGTCGTTTTACCAGTACCACTGTATGCGGCAAAACCTAATAAAGGAAGAGGGGATTTAATCATTCGTTATTTGTTTCACCTAATTGTTCTTTTTTATTAATATTGAAAAAAGCATCGGGTTGATCAGAGAAATCAACCTGCACAAGTTCATGTTTGGCATACCAAAGGTCGATTTTACGATCACCGTTTGCTAAAAACTGTTCAAGGCTACCAATTAATGTAACGGGGATAAGTGCGTGAACAGGCTGTAACCATTCACCATCATGTGCCACGGCAATGCAATTTGATGCATCCTTGTTTTTATCAGCGTACTCATTTAATTTTGACAGCATACGTGAAACCAAATCAAGCGGAGGAGACGGTCCATCGCAGGGGAGTGTTACTATATAATCCGTTTGTACCGATTTCATGGCGGTAGCAAAACCAGCTAATGGTCCTTGAAAGTCACTCATTTCATCGCTAATAATCGGATAGCCATAACTCGCATAGGTTTCTTGATTACGATTGGCATTGATTATAATTGCGCCAACCTGTGATTGAATTCGCTCGATCACGTGCTGAATCAGCGCCTTACCTTTATAAAGTACCAGACCCTTATCTTGTCCTTCAAGGCGGCGACCTTTGCCACCTGCTAGAATCACGGCGGTGATATTTTGTTTATCAATTCTCATGCTTTGCGTTTACTACTGCTTGGAAAGAGTGAAATATTATCATGTGCTGTATTAGTAGAATCCCCAATTTCAAATATTTGACCCTCTTTAAGTAATAAGCGTTTATCCATAGTTTGGTGAAAATGATTTACATCGTGGCTGGCAATCAATAACGCTGTCCCAGAGTTTTTAAACTTATCTAATAAATCTTCGGTAGATCGACGGGATTCTTCATCCATATTGGCGGTAGGTTCGTCCAATAATAATACACTGGGCTGTTTCAGCCATGCCTGTGCGAGTGCTACGCGTTGTCTTTCTCCGCCTGATAGGCACTTGGCTGATGTGTCAGCGCGGTGTTCTAGGTTTGCCCATTTTAAGGCTTGCTCAACTTGATATGCTGATTTTGAAGCAAACTTTTTTCCGTCCAGCGCATAGGCAAGGTTACGCCTGACAGTGCCATCAAACATGTACGGCTCTTGGTATAAATACATGACTTGCTGGCGAATAATCTTGTTAGCTTTTGTCCATGACAGTGATTCAAGCCCTGTATTAATTGTCGCAGAATCAGGTTTCAGCATGCCTGCAAGAATACGCAGTAAGGTCGATTTTCCCGAACCATTTTTGCCTGTGAGCAAAACACACTCACCACCTTTTAGCTCAATATCAGCATTATCAAGGATGACTTTTGAGTTGTTTTTATCGGTGAAAAAACCAAGACGTTTTTTGGTATAGCGTTTATTGATATTGCTAAATTGTATGTGAGCAAGGATATTGTCAGTCATGCGCTAATCGCCCCCTACCTTGCATATACTGTAAGCTAATGGTCAAAACAAATGCCATTGAAACTAAAATTATTCCTAGCGCGATGCCCTGCGCAAACTCCCCTTTACTGGTTTCCATTGCTATGGCAGTAGGAATATTACGTGTTACATTTAGAATATTGCCCCCTAACATCATGGATGCACCCACCTCGGCGATAATGCGTCCATAGCCAGCTAACAAGGCACCGAGCAAGCCAAAACGAACCTCACGCATAATGATGAAAAAGGCTTTTAGTGGATTTTTACCGAGTGTTCTCGCCGTATCCCATGCGCGTATTTCTGCGGATTGAAAGGCGGTGTGACTCATCGCAACTAAGATAGGAAAGCTCAATGCAATCTGCCCCAGCACCATTGCTGTTTGGCTGAATAATAACTTCCACTCACCCAGAGGTCCTTGGCGTGATAACACGATATAAAGGGTTAAACCGACTACGACAGCAGGTACGGCAAGCAGTGAATTGAAAATTGAAATTAATAAACGACGACCAGGAAAATCAGCATAAGCTAGAGAAAAGCCAACTAATACGGCAGGAATCATTGCTATTATTATGGCCGTTGTTGAGATGCGGAACGAAATACCGATGATAGTCCACAGTTCAGCATCACCGC
>CAYOHT010000158.1:0-5185 GCA_964403815.1 uncultured Cocleimonas sp. | reverse complement strand
TTAAATAGCCGTGCTATTCGCCTCTTTCGATAATCACAACTTATGATAATTCTGTGATTTTCGCTACGGTCTTAGTTCTCGGACAAGCTCCTAGATAGTTTGGGCCATGGGCTTAGCAGGTCTCATTTAAACCTTCAATTAATCAACAGCATAGATTTTATTTATTATAATTCGGTAACCCTGTTTTATAAAAAATCCACCGCTTATCTGAAAGATTCTGATTAACTTTGTGAATTAACCGAAAAGCGGTATATTGATGAATATTATAAAAATAAGTGACGTTGGGTTAGAAATATAAGTTATTTAAATACTTACTTTTCGCTCAGGTAAATATAAATGAATAAAGTACCCCTAAAAAATAGCGGATTTTCCTTACTAGAAATACTCATATCCCTGGTGATTATGTCAGTGGGCATGATGGGTTTGGCTGGTTTAAAGGTAGTTGCACTTAAGGGCGGAAATGAGGCTTATTTTCGTCATGAAGCTAGTCTTTTAATGATGGATCTTGCGGATAGTATGCGAGCCAACTTAGAAGCGGTGGATGCCGGAGACTATTTGGCAGCCAATGCAGTCACGTTAACAGCACCTACAATTTGTGAAGGCACTACAGCTTGTAGCAGTACACAGCTAGCAGCTTATGATAAATACCGTGTTGCGCTGAGGTTATCAAAAGCAGTAGCGGGTAGTACCCTAACGGTCAACTGTCCAGCTGGTGACTGTTCAACAGCAAGTAACCCTTCGGGCTTTAGACAAGAACATACAATAAAAATTACTTGGAAAGCGAGGAAAGACAAATCGGAAGACTTAACCCTAGATAATGATAAAAATGATCATGAAAATCATATTAGATTTGTTGAATTGGTCGTAACACCTTAGTGATGAAAATGCATAGACTCACACTACAAAAGCATCCAGCCCAAGGCTTTACACTCATAGAGTTGCTGGTTTCTATGACGATAAGCTTATTTCTTCTTGGTGGCATGATGTCGATGTATTTTGGCAGTAGAACAGCGGATAAAACACGTACAGAGCTCGGTGATATTGAGGCTAACGCACGTGTTGCCTTAACCGCATTAAGAGAAGGCATCCAGCATGCAGGTTATTCAAGCTTAAGCTACACACCCCTTGAAAAGCCTTTTCATACCCCTATAGATGGCTCGATAGATAATCCAACGTGTAGAGATGGCGGTAAACTGATTCTAAGTGGTTCAACATCAACATCAGGTGGTGGCACCACGACATTGGCAGGCTTAACCCAAAGACCAACGGAGTTAACAGGTTACACCCAAGATAATGCTACAGGTGATGTTATTACGCTAATTATGCGTCCAGATAATCCGAATGCAGGCGGCCCCATTTATTTTGACTGCGGAACAATGGCTAACTCAAATAATACCTTTGTCGCTGACTCAATAAATCATGCCTATCAAACCAGTACATCAACACAAACGGAAGATATAGCACGTCAAACTGCTTGCAGTACTGATGTTGATAATGGCATGCATGACCCCTTTGAAGCCAAAATGTATAGTGCTTTTTTTCTTAAACAAAATGCCGGCAGGCCAAAACAGCTTATGTGTTATGGCTCACGTTCATCAAGTTCTACGCCAACTATTATTGCAGATAATATCGATAATATGCAAATCCGTTATGGTGTACTTACCGGTGCAACAGGTGGTGCAGGCGGTAGCGTAACGTTTAAAACGGCGAATCAAGTTGAAGCATTAGCAATTGGTGGCTGGGAGTTAGTGATATCGGTTCAAGTTGCTATTCTGGTCGGCTCAGATAATCAAAATGTTCTAACTAATCCACGTTCTCGAACCTTCAAACTATTGGATAGGACGATCACTAAGCCAGTTTCCGATCATAGAATGTATAAAGTTTATAGTACAACCATAAATCTACCCAATAGAGCACAGAGGGACTTTTGATATGAAAAGAACAAACTTTCATAAGCGACAGCAAGGCGCAACCTTAATTACCAGCTTAGCTTTATTAATGGTGATGACTGTTGTAGGTGTAACCGCAACCAAAATGTCTTCGGTAGAAACCTTAATTGCAGGTAATGAACAGTCAAAAATGAAGCTGTTTCAAAAAACTCAAAGTGAGCTGTATAAATTTGCTACTCCGATACAGTTATTACCAGCGCTGAAGGATGACACGCTTTTCGTTAATGATGTCTATGTAGTTTCTTCCGCAGCTTTAAAGAAAAAAAGCATCTATAAATTAAAGCGTTACGAGTGTAAAGGTATTGATGGCTTAGCAAGATCAGTCGGTGGTCCTTGTAATTTGTATGCCTTTAAAGTGAAAACTCATACTGCTACAGGCGGCGCAAGGCAAGAAAGCCACCGTGGTGGTGGGAAGGAAGTGCCTCCTATATCTCCTAACTGCTTGATATGTAACTAGTAAAATAACAGTAAGACCGAAAGAACAACCGCTAAAAATGAAAATAATAGGTAAACCCATGAAAACATTATTTATAAACCAGCTAAAAAACACACTTAAAACCTGTCTGTTCGTATCTTTTGTGGCATCTGCCGTAACGGTTAATGCAGATGATACCGAAGTGTTTTCAACAGCAAATATCAGTAACAACCTATTATTTGTTATGGATGTATCGGGTAGTATGCGCCGAAAGGTTACAACAGTGACGACAACGGCTGGCACAACAACAACAGGCAGTACACTCGGTGTGGTTGGTGGTGCAGAAGGTTTGCCTGTTGCCCGAATACAGGATGATGCAACCCAGCAACTAGGGTCAGTTGATGATGCCGGCGCAGGTGCTCAAACGGTGGATGATGTTTCTCTGGATTTTCAACCGAATAATATTGTTGCAACACGTTTTGGTTTTGATAAAGGTACAATACCGAGAATAGGGCAATCTGATCCGCGGTATTGGTGGAGGTATAGCGCCACAGTCAGTGCTGTGCGTATTAAGAGTGCTACTTTGCGTTTTCATGCATCAGCGAGTAATTCTGAGAATACTGAAATTGATATATTTATTGAAAATGCTGCCCATAATTATGCTGGAAATACTTATCGGAATTATTGGAATTATTATCAATATTATTACCATGGTAACTATCCTACCATTGAACAACGTCCTAAATACGGACCGGTGAGGTGGAATCCGCAAAACTGGAGTGTTGATAATGAGTACATGACAGTAGATGTTAAATCGTTGGTTCAACAGGTTGTAAACCTTTCTGACTGGGATAAACGTAATTTTAATAGTAGTTTGGCATTCAAGTTTAAAACTATTAGTGGACAAAGGCATGCCTATTCAACAGATGCTCCTATTGGGTGGGGTAAAGTTCCTCATCTTGATATTGAGTATGATTATGATGTTAAATATCGTGTTGGTGGTAGATGGATCAAGGTGAATGGCAGACGGCGCTGGGAATGGATATGGGGTAGCCGTACTTATACCACTGGGAATGGTTCCTTCCCTGGAAGGGTTCATGCCAGAACGGATCACGGTTGGCATTCAGGTATAGGCTATGATGATGCAGAGCAAGCGTGGGTAAGTGCCTCTCCACAAACTTCCTATACGGAATCCCAGTGGGCGTTTAATAGTGATCAGCTCATTGGTGTGCGTTTTGATTTGAATCCTTCCAATAAAATTCCTAAAAACTCAGTGGTAACGCGTGCCTACATCCAGTTTACTTCAGCCGGCGATTCAAGTGCTAATGCACGGATAAATGTTCAGATTGAAGATACGGGTTCTGCCGTTGATTATCAGTCAAATCCGGATATTTTAAATCGTGTTTATGATGCATCAACACAAAAAACCTGGACACCGCCAGCCTGGTTAAATGGAGAAAAGAACGATAATGAAAAAACGCCCGATTTAACACATATGGTTCAACGTGTTGTGGATCGCTCTGATTGGGATAATGCGCTGGCCTTTCGCTTCTTTGGTGAAATGGGCGATCGTATTGCCTATGCAATGGATTCAGGCAACCCCCCAGTTCTGCATATCGAGTATCAGAATAGTGGCGGGGCAAGCTCGGGGACAACAACCGGCTCTGGTGGGGTCGTAACGACCACCCGTGTTGAAAAACGTATCGTTCTGATGCAGGAGGCTTTGAGAGAAGTGTTGGAATCTGCACCCAATGTGAATGTTGGTTTGATGAAATATTCCGGTATGAGAGAGCGAAATCGTGACCATAATGAAAATAAACGTAACCATTTTGTGGGTGGTGTGCTTTTCCCTGTTTCCCCAATCTATGGGAAAGCAAGTGATTTTATTGGAGCCTTAAGTAGCCGTGATAATTTGCAAGATCCTGGAAATAAAACCGTGCGGGAATTTATAGCCGATGTGGCAGATGGATGGGAGCCAAAAGGAGGTACACCGATTGTTGATGCCTTATATGAAGCTGCGCTTTATTACCGCGGTGAGAAAATGCACTTTGGTAAGAATAAAAATAATGGTGGCGATACCTTCTCAAGCCCTGGTTCTAACCCGTCAACCTATTTTGGTGGTGCCGAGATTGACGGCAAGGTCAATGTTGTAGGTAGAAGCAACATTGCGGAGGCGAATTATATTAGTCCCATTAAAAGTGAATGTCAGTCTAACTATATTGTATTGATGTCTGATGGTGCGCCGACTCATTATTACTCAAATTCACAGTATGGTAGGGGTAATGAACAGGGGCAGTTTGCAAGTACATTGAAAGGTACGAATAATAGTGAGTTGGCTCAGGCAATTTCAAGTTGTCAAACAGGTAACGGTGAAAATACTGATAATAGTGTAAACCGACTAAGACCTGGAACCTGTGGTCGTGAAATCACCCAATATCTGGCAACGCATGATCAGATGCCGGATGCTGGAAGAGGTGGTAATGAGGGTGTGCGAGAAAAGCAGACGGTGAAAACCTTTACGATTGGTTTTGGTCAAGGTCTTGGAGATGGTGCCGAGGAATATTTGCGTAGCTTAGCCACTGTTGATGGACAGGGTTATTACACCGCTGATAATAAAGAAGAGCTTAAAAATGCGTTTCAAACAATTTTTGAAACCATCGCAAAGTCCTCAGGTTCACTTGCATCTCCAGGTTACAGCGTAAACGTTAAAAATGGCTTGGAGCATGAAAAGGATATTTATATCCCTGTGTTTGACCGTAGAAATAGCCCAACATGGAGTGGCAACCTTAAAAAGTTTGCACTTGTTGATGATGCCGCGACG
>CAYOHT010000157.1:1187-5204 GCA_964403815.1 uncultured Cocleimonas sp. | reverse complement strand
TGTGTTGGCCCAGCGGCTGGGATTGAGCTTAAAGCATTTATCGATAGCATGGATCAAATGCCTGATTTAGATGCTATTTTACGTGGCGAAGATATTAAAGCTCCTAAAGAAATTGATTTACAATATGCGGTAGCGACTGCTTTGGTAGGCCGTGCTATTCGTGCCAAAGATGGTGAGAATCCTGCCGTTATCTACGGTCATATTCTTAATTATGCCAAAGCCTTTAGGCAGAAGGAAATGGGCGTGATGTTGGTTTCGGACATGTTACGCGCGATTGGGGATGATTTGTTCTCTGTGCCAGAGTTTGGGCAATGGGCAAGCTCTATCGGCGATATTATGCTTTATGATTAATAAACTTGGGAGATGTACGGCCAATGCTTCGACTCCGCTCAGCAAACGTGCTGTCGTTTGTGAGCGTTCCCTGAGCGGAGTCGAAGGGTTCCCAGCACTTAACCTAACATTATTAAAGCACACCCCCCCACTTTTACATGATGTTTTGATTGTCGGCGTGTGATGTAAATGCCAGACAAATCCATCGAAAACAAGCTCACCGCCGCGAGAACAAAACTTATTCTTGATAAGCCATTTCTCGGCGCGCTGGTTTTACGTCTGCCGTTACAAGAAGCCGACCCTGCATGGTGCGCCACCACGGGCACGGATGCCAAAAAATTCTATTACAACCCAGAGTTTATCGACGCACTCAAACCTGCAGAAACCCAATTCATCCTCGCGCACGAAGCCTTGCACTGCGCGTTATCTCACTTTGCACGTCGCCAACATCGTGTAAAACACCGCTGGGATTTAGCCTGCGATTACGCCATCAACCCTATTTTAATCGCCGAAGGCTTAACACCTCCGCCTGGCATTCTGAATATGAAAGCCTATGAAGGCATGAGCGCAGAAGAGATTTATCCTTTAATTGCTGATAACGACATGAGCGAAACGCTTGATCAGCACTTGTACGATAAAGAAGATCAATTTGCCGAAGGCGGGCAGGACAGCAGTGATAATCCGCTAGATCATGACAATCAAGGCAACAAACCACCTAAAGACGAAGACCAAAAAACTAGCCAAGACAAATCAGGTGGCGGAAGCACGGGCGATAAAGAGAAAGATCCCGAAGGTAGCGGACAGCAGGAGTTTGATGAAAACTCTGGTGGTAGCGAAGCCCCACCGCCTCCACTCGACCAAAGCGAGGCCGAAGAACTCAGCATTCAATGGCAACAACGCATGGCAGGCGCGGCGCAACAAGCTCAGCAAGCAGGAAAACTAAGCGGCGTGATAAAACGCCTCGTCGAAACCTTACTGCAACCCAGTCTACCGTGGCGAATGTTACTGGCAAGATACATGACAGCCGTAGCCCGCGATGATTACAGCTACACGCGCCCCTCAACACGTCGTGGCGAACCTGCAATATTTCCCACGCTAAAAAGTGCCGAAATAAATGTTCTGATGGCTTTAGATGTAAGTGGCTCAGTGAGTGATAAAGAACTGCGCGAATGCCTATCAGAAATCAACGCCATAAAAGGTCAAATGCGCGCACGTATTACGCTAGTGGCTTGTGATTCGGATATTATAGAAGGCTTTCCTAAAGTGTTTGAGCCGTGGGAAGAAGTGACCTTACCCGATACATTATTAGGCGGCGGCACTACCGATTTTCGCCCTGTGTTTAATTGGATTTCACAACAAGATAAACAGCCCAATACGGTGGTGTATTTTACTGATGCACAGGGTGCTTTTCCTATCGAACCGAATTATCCTGTGGTTTGGCTCATAAAAGGTAAAGGCTCTGTGCCTTGGGGGCAACGCGTTCAGTTGAATTAATACTATGTCAAAGATTATTACACACACTAAAAAGTGGCTAAGCAGTTTTATCATCGAACACAACATCTGCCCTTTTGCCAAACGCGCTTTTGATAAGAGTGATAAAGGCGAAAAGAAAGGCATTCATTATGAAGTGGTCATCAGCGATAAATTAGAAAACCAGCTTCAAGAATTAATTTACTCTTGCGAACAGCTTGATCGTGAATCAGACATTGAAACTAGTTTGTTGATTCTCCCCAATGGACTCGCTGATTTTGATGACTACCTTGATTTTTTAGATCTCGCCAACGAGCTAATGCACAAACAAGGTTATGAAGGGATTTATCAACTAGCAAGCTTTCACCCTGATTATTGTTTTGATGGGGTAGATGCCGCTGATGCCAGTAATTTTACCAATCGCTCACCCTATCCAATGCTGCATTTAATTCGTGAGTCTAGTCTCGAAAAAGTCTTAGCCCATTACCCCAGCCCAGAGGAGATTCCTGTACGAAATATTAACTATACACAAACACTTGGGGTTAATGTACTACAGCAGATTCTAAAAGATGTATGCGTGAAATAAAAAGAATCACACCCCCCCACTTTTGAATGATAGCTCCTTAGTATTTTTTAACGATTGCGAGAGTTTATACAAAACTACATGATAGTCGTAAAGTAAACCAGTGCCTGCAAACAGACCAAAGCAAACACCCCCGCTAAAATATCATCGACCATTATCCCTAAACCGCCGTGTACCTGTTTATCCAAAACTGAGATTGGCCACGGTTTCCAAATATCAAACAACCGAAATAGCGCAAAACCAATCAGTATCCATAGCCAGCCAGCGGGCGCGGCTATCATGGTGACAAAGTAGCCTGCGAACTCATCCCAGACGATGCCTGAGTGATCATGTACGCCTAGTTTTTCAGATGACTTTCCGCAAATCCAAATTCCTACAATACAGACAATAGCTGTGATGAATAAGTAAAGAAGTAGTGACAAGGGTTGCATCAGTAAATAAAGCGGAATTGCAGCGAGTGTACCAAAGGTTCCTGGTGCAACAGGCGCTAAACCACTACCAAAACCAAAGGCTAGGAAGTGGACGGGTGAGCTTAGAACCTTTTTGTTTAGGTTTTCTATTTTTGGGTTTTTTTCTTTATTAATGCTAGACATGGAAATGATTATACCCTGCGCTGGTTAAGAGGTTTCCATTTTCATCGATAATTGTGTTCTGGTCTTCCGCTGTATTGGTAATAACACCAATGCACGTTACCTTAGCTTTTCCTTTAACTATTCCTACAAAATTAGTCTCTCGTGAGTCTGGGATGGTGAATAATAATTCATAATCATCGCCTCCTGTAAGCGCAAATTGGGTTGCCTTCTTATTATCCGTTCCTGTCGATGAGAATAAGGTCATTAACGCTGATGACAAAGGTAGTTTCGTTAAATCTAACTCAGCCCCAACACCCGATGCCTCTAAAACATGTGAAAGGTCTTGTAGTAAACCATCTGATATATCAATACAGGTACTAGCAAAGTGTTTGATGATATTACTTTCAACCACACGCGGAATAGGCAGGTTCAACCGTTTCTGACAAAACACATTGGACTCTTTCTCTAAGATACTATTTTTACTATTATTTCTATCTTTATTTTTACTATTACAAAGAATACTCTTCAAACCTGCCGCCGCATCACCTAATGTGCCTGTCACATAAATCTTATCCCCTACTTTTGCACCACTGCGTAGTAATGCCTTACCTGTATCAACAACGCCCATCACTTGTATGCTGATGCTCAAAGATCCACGCGTGGTATCACCACCAATGAGAAAGCAATCATGCTGTTGTGCTAGCGTTTTTAAGCCCGCGCTAAACCCCTCTAGCCATACTTCATCAATCTCAGGCAATGTTAGCGCCAAGGTAAACCACCTTGGGCTTGCGCCCATTGCCGCAAGATCGCTTAGATTTACAGCCAACGCTTTATGTCCGATGGCATATGGGTCTGTATTTTCAGGGAAATGTACGCCAGAAATTAGCGTATCGATAGAGGTTACTAATTGTTTATTATGTGGAATATCTAAAATAGCGGCATCATCACCAACCGCTGTTACCACATCGCGGGGCGGATTATCCCATGTGAAGTATTTTTGGATGAGGTTGAATTCGTTCATTACAGACTCGATGTCATTAGTTTTAGCGTCCTCTCCCTAGC
>CAYOHT010000157.1:0-1087 GCA_964403815.1 uncultured Cocleimonas sp. | reverse complement strand
TTATCGTTCTCATCGGGTCTAAGTTTAGCGCCAACCTTATCCAGTACACCATTCACAAACTTATGCGCCTGATCAGCGCCAAACTTTTTAGTGAGATTTACCGACTCATTGATGATAACTTTATATGGCACTTCAGGATAGTTCATTAACTCACATGTCGCTAGACGTAAAACGGCTCGTTCTATCTGGTCCAAATGTTTAGCTTTACGATCTAAGAATGGGTTTAAAACCTCATCAATTTCTGCTGTTTTTTCCATCGCGCATTTTACCAATGCTTGAAAAAACGCCATGTCTGCTTTAGGCATATCTTTTGATAAGTCTTTATCTTCTTGTAAGCCTACATATATTTCTTCGTATGTATTATCAGTCATTTGCCACTGGTATATGGCAATTAATGCGAGCTTACGCGCTACACGATGTTCAGATATAAATTGTTGTTTTTTATTGACAGCCACAATCTTTAAACCTACTTAAACTTCTTTAACAATGAAACCATTTCAATCGCCGTAACAGCAGCTTCTGCGCCTTTGTTACCTGCTTTTGTGCCTGCACGTTCTATCGCTTGCTCAATTGAATCTGTGGTCAAAATACCGTTGATGATTGGCATACCTGTATCTAGTGCAATCGTCGCTAATCCTTTTGCTGATGCATCTGCGACAATATCAAAGTGCGGCGTACTGCCACGAATCACAGCGCCCAACGCGATAACTGAATCGTATTTGCCGCTATTTGCCATCGCTTGCACCATTACTGGCAACTCAAATGCGCCCGGCACACGAATAATTTCAATCGACTTATCATCAACACCGTGACGTTGTAATGCATCGACTGCACCATCGCAAAGGCTTTCAACAATAAACGAATTGAAACGCGCTACAGCAATACCAAACTTTGCTTTACCTGCATTAAAATCACCTGATAACTCTTTGATACTCATAACTTATTCCTTTTTGAAACCAAGGTTCACAACCTAAAACATCATGTAAAACTAGGGGGGTGTTACTTTTTAAGGCTCACCAAGAGCCCGTCGGTTGCACCCTAATAATTGAGGGTTAACCGCTCTAAACAACAAAACGGTAAGCTCACT
>CAYOHT010000156.1:0-5215 GCA_964403815.1 uncultured Cocleimonas sp. | reverse complement strand
AATACAAAGGCACTATCGTCTATGTACCTGATGCTTCTCGCGCCGTTGGTGTTGCCGGTAATTTGCTATCTGCCGAAAACAAAGCCAACTTTCATCAAGAAATGAAAGATGAATACGAAGCCATGCGTGTTAAACGCGCGGCAAATCAACGTGTAAAGAAAATGGCCACATTAGCGCAAGCACGCGCTAATAAAAAAAGCACCGATTGGATGCTGTATGAACCCTTTAAGCCCGCCATTTTTTCAGGAAAAATTGACCATGATCTGATTGCTGGCGATTACAGTTTAGAGTCTCTCGACAATGGTGGAGTTTTAATAAAGTTTGATGACTACCCACTGGATAATCTTGCAGAAATATTTGATTGGACACCCTTCTTTAGAAGTTGGGAATTAGCCGGTCGTTATCCTGCCATTTTAACCGATGATGTCGTTGGTGAAGAAGCTACTAAACTACTCGCTGATGCAGAAGAAATGTTAGAAAAAATCATCAAAGAGAAGTGGTTAACAGGCAAAGCCGTTTTAGGGTTCTTCCCCGCCAATAGCAACGGTGCTGATGATATTAACCTTTACGCCGATGAATCTCGTAACGCTACACACACCACCTTGCATCATATCCGTCAACAAATGGATAGGACCACATCTGATAAGAACAAAGCACAACCCAACTTCTGTCTGGCCGATTTTGTTGCCCCTGATAATTCAGGAAAGCCCGATTGGATTGGCTCATTTGCTGTGACCACAGGCTTTGGCGTAGAAAAACGCGTTAAAGACTTTCAAGATGAATACGATGATTACAACGCCATTTTATTAGAAGCATTAGCAGACAGATTTGCAGAAGCGCTCGCCGAAAAAATGCACGAGCTAACCCGTAAAGTATTCTGGGGTTATGGTGCTGATGAAAATCTTAGCAATGAAGAAGTCATCAAAGAAAACTACCAAGGTATCCGCCCTGCTCCTGGCTATCCTGCCTGCCCCGAGCATACCGAAAAAGGAACACTGTGGGACTTATTACAACCAGAAGAGCGCATCGGCTTAAAAATAACAGAATCATTTGCCATGTGGCCTGCAGCAGCGGTATCTGGCTGGTATTTTTCGCATCCTGACTCAAGATACTTTGGAACCGGTAAAATACAGCGTGATCAAGTCGACGATTATGCTAAACGCAAAGGCTGGACGACGGATGAAGCCGAAAAATGGTTAGGGCCTGTACTTGGGTATGATCCTTAAACTATAATTTTGTATTCACACCCCCCTAGTTTTACATGATGTTTTACCTATTCTAAAACATCATGTAAAACTAGGGGGGTGTGCTTTCTTAAATAAAATAACTACTTAGCCGCCAATCGATTCCAAGTTTCAATCACCGTATCAGGGTTTAGTGAAACGCTATCAATCCCCTGCTCCATCAGCCATTCGGCTAGGTCAGGGTGATCCGATGGACCTTGTCCACAGATGCCGACGTATTTCCCTTGCTTTTTACACGCATCAATTGCCATCTTGATCATGGCTTTTACTGCAGGATTACGCTCATCAAAACCTTCTGCGACTAAAGCAGAATCTCTATCTAAGCCCAACGTTAATTGGGTCATATCGTTTGAACCAATAGAGAAGCCGTCGAAGTATTCTAGGAACTGTTCTGCCAAGACAGCATTGGAAGGCAACTCACACATCATAATATGGCGCAAACCATCTTGACCGCGAGCTAAACCATTTTCAGCTAATAACTCACTCACCGCCTTTGTTTCTTCAAGCGTTCGTACAAACGGAATCATTATTTCTATATTAGTGAAACCCATCTCATTGCGCACGCGCTTGATTGCTTCACATTCCATTTCAAAACAGCTGCGGAAGGTTTCATCAATGTAGCGTGCTGCGCCACGAAAGCCAATCATGGGGTTTTCTTCTTCTGGCTCGTAGTTTGTGCCAGCAATAAGATTGGCATATTCATTAGATTTAAAATCAGACATTCTCAAGATCACAGGCTTAGGTGCAAATGCCGCCGCTAATGTCGATACGCCTTCAACTATTTTTGACACGAAAAATTCGCGTGGGCTTTCATAAGCATCAATACGCTTATGGATAATTTCTTGTAGCTCTGTTGATTGCTTATCCAGCTCTAACAATGCCCGTGGATGAACCCCAATCATATTATTAATGATAAATTCCATGCGCGCCAAACCAACACCTTTATTGGGTAACTGACAGAAATCAAAAGCGCGATCAGGGTTGCCTACATTCATCATCACTTTTAAATCAAGATCAGGCATAGTGCTGACTTCGGTTGTATTGATTTCAAAATCTAGAATACCGTCGTAGGCGTAGCCCGTGTCACCTTCGGCACAGGATACTGTAATTTCATCGCCATGCTTGATGGTCTTAGTTGCATCACCACAACCTACAACCGCTGGAACACCAAGTTCACGTGCGATAATTGCCGCATGACAAGTTCGACCGCCTCGATTAGTGACAATCGCAGACGCGCGCTTCATGATTGGTTCCCAGTCGGGATCAGTCATATCTGTCACCAACACATCACCGGGCTGGATTTGATCCATATCATCCAAGCTCATAATAATCTTGGCTTTGCCCGCGCCGATGCGTGATCCGATAGAACGACCTTCTGAAATTACTGTGCCTTTTTGTTTTAAAGTGAAACGCTCAACAATATTTCCCGCTTGGCTTTGCACGGTTTCTGGGCGTGCTTGTACAATATACAAACCGTTATCATTGCCATCCAACGCCCATTCAATATCCATCGGACGTTTGTAGTGCTTTTCGATAATCACCGCTTGGCGCGCTAGTTCTTCAACCTGTGCATCTGTAATGCAGTACTTTGTACTGCGCTCTTTTTCGATATCGATAATCTTTACAGGATCTTCTCCGTCAGGGTCGTAAACCATTTCAATTTCTTTGCTACCGAGTGTTCTGCTTAAAACAGCGGGCTTTCCAGATTCTAAATTTGGTTTATAAGCATAAAACTCATCAGGGTTTACCGCGCCCTGCACCACCATTTCACCCAAGCCATAACTGCCTGTAATAAACACAACCTTATCAAAACCAGACTCGGTATCCAGCGTAAACAGCACTCCACTAGCGCCAATATCCGAACGCACCATTTTCTGAATACCCGCAGATAAAGCCACGCCTGCATGATCAAAATTTTGGTGGACACGATAGGAGATTGCACGATCGGTAAACAACGATGCAAATACTTTACGAATTGCCATCTTGATATCGTCTAAGCCAGACACATTCAAAAAGGTTTCTTGCTGACCTGCAAAGGATGCATCGGGCAAGTCTTCTGCTGTTGCCGATGAGCGCACTGCCCACGTCACGGTTTCACCATATTGGTCAATAAGTTTTTCATAGGCCGTATCAATTTCACTTTCAAGATCACTAGGCAGTGGAATCTGCATAATCCAATCACGAATCTGCTTTCCTGTTTTTGCTAAAGCAGCAAGATCATCAACATCCAATTCATCAAGCAAAGCATTGATTCTGTTGCCTAAGTTTTCATGTTCTAAAAAACTGCGGTAGCCATCAGAAGTTGTTGCAAAACCACCGGGAACATTCACCCCCAAATTACCAAGATTTTGAATCATCTCACCAAGCGAGGCATTTTTGCCACCAACTCTGTCTATGTCATCAATACCAAGTTGATCAAGCCAAACGACGTTTTTTGTATTCATACTATTTCCTTTAGATAAGACTGTCTTTAACGGGAGTAATACTAAATTTTCGCACGATTTGTGCGGCTAATTCTTCAATGGATTGTGAGGTCACATCAAGTGGTTCTAAGCCATAACGCTCGTATAATTTATGCGCCTTTTTAATTTCACTCTTACAGGTTTGTAATGATGAATATTGGCTATTAGGCCTGCGCTTCTCTCTTATTTGTTGGAGCCGTTTTGCTTTAATCGTAGTGGCAACCAATTTATCTTTATTATCGAGCAAGACTTGAGGAAACTCATCACGATCAAAATCATCATCTGTAAGAGGGTAATTGGCAGCTTTAATCCCAAACTTTAAAGCGAGATATAATGATGTCGGTGTTTTACCTGAGCGTGATACACCTACGATAATGACATCTGCTTCATACAAGGTTTTTAGCACCATTGCATCATCGTGCATCAACGTATAATTAAGCGCGTCTATTCTTGCATCATAGGTCTTTTCGTTGACCAAGCCATGGCTCAAACCCGACTCGCGCGTCGGCTCGGTATGTAGGTCATGCCCTATTTTGTCGAGTATACTTTCAAACACCTCATAATAATGGCAGTCCGCATCTTTTAAAATCTGGTTTATTTGCGTCTCTGGCATGGTTGCGAAGACAAGTGGCTTAAAGCCTTTCTCTTTGCTAATTTTTTCAATCTCTTTAACAAGGATATTGGCCTTCTTTTCAGTATCAATGAACGAACGTTGAAGGTATGTAAATTCAATATGTGGAAACTGCGAAAGCAAACTGTGCCCAAGTGTTTCGGCCGTTATGCCTGTGCTTTCCGATACGAAGAAAACCGTCCGCTTAGCACTATCGTGCATTACGTGTTTTTCTAGCTGTTTTTCTACAAAGTAGCATCATAAAACTGTCTTCCATTATCAATATTGGGAGCATAGTAGTATATTCTTTTCTTGTTCAAAAAATATCAAATAAATGACAGTTTATTTTCATATTTAAGTATAAATACCGAATTTTTAAGTATTAATAAAATCAAGATACTATTTTGCATAGTATTGCATAAATTAATTATTAGACAATTCAATGCTTTCAATATTTAATATTGAATCTGGCTATATTGATACGGTATTGAACATGAAAACAATTTACTACAAACAAAACCGACTGAAAAAATTACGCGCATTCTGCCAAGTTGCCAAACACGGCAGCGTAACCAAAGCGGCTGAAAAACTATTTGCCAGCCAACCGACCATATCCTTACAAATACAAGCACTTGAAAGAGAAATGGAAGTTAGCTTATTTGAACGAAACGGGCCGCAAATATCGCTAACCGTCGAAGGGAAAGTACTTTACGATTTATGTGAGCCGATGGTTCAAAGCATTGACCACCTACATGAAACCTTTAGCGCTCACTGTGGAAATTTAAGCACAGGTGATTTAACCATCGCCGCTGGGGAATCAACTATTTTGTATGTATTACCCGAGCCCGTTCAAAAATTCACCGAGCAATATCCAGGCATAAAACTAAAGATCGCCAATG
>CAYOHT010000155.1:0-5226 GCA_964403815.1 uncultured Cocleimonas sp. | reverse complement strand
CCACAATACAATCAAGTAGCCCTAACAATATACGGTGTACAAAATACAGTAATAGTTTACGCAAACTACAATTAAACTAACAAGGAGTTAGAAATGAACAAACTAAATACAATAAGCTTAATAATACTTATGTTAATTACATTTAACGCTAGTTCAAACACTATTGTAGTGATGGGGCCATCTGTACATAGCCACAACAATACTAGCTACAACAACGATAATGCAGGAATAGGCTACGAAGTTGCAAATGTAGGTGTATATATGTACCACAACAGCTATTATAAAGCTAGTGTGGCAGTATCTGTCAATAAGGAGTATACACTAACTAAAGACTTGTCAGTAGGAGCTGCACTAGCTTATGTAACGGGTTATGAAGATAGCCCATATAGTAACGATGGTAGATTATTACTGCCGTTACTGTCTATCAGGTACAAAAGTGTAAGAATATCTACAACAACGGTATTTACAAGTGCCATTAACGCAGTATCTAACTCTAACGCTACAGGTGTAATTAATTTACAACGGGTGTTTAACTACTAATATAAACTCTAGCTACTTCACTGAGGTGGCTATGGCTTATACATGTGTATGAGATTTAATTAATTAAAAAGGAAGTAACCATGAGTAAAAATATCGAAGATCTAAAAGCAATACTAGAAGAAACACGCAAGCAAAATAAGCTTGATAGAGAAGAGATTAAGGAACAAATACGAATCCAGAACGAACTGGACGTGTTACGTAATAGTCAGCTACAGACAGCAACTGTAGTACATGAGGCTACAGTACAAGATGTAGAGTCCCTTAAGGCTAGAATGGAACTAGCTGCTACAGCTGTAGAGGATAGCCATCTGACAACAAAAACAGGGAAGGACATTAAACTAAGCTTCTTCGCTGGTAGACATTCTAGTGTCGTTGTAGCTACTTTAATGGGACTGTTGAACGGGCTTGTACATACTCGAGATGATGCAAGTGAAATAGGTGCTAGAGTAGCAGGGTTAAATACTGTAGACGTAGCAACCTATTCGTTAGCACTGGGGCAAACTCAGAAATTAGATGAAGATACGGGTATTTTGTATCCAGGTATGGTAGGTAACGCAGAAGAGTTAGCTTCTATATTAGAATTACTAGCTAATAAGCTAGCTGTAACTTTACCTGCCTCACTAACTTTCGACCAGTCGGTATTAGATAAAGTATATCAAGATAGTGTAGATAGAGTAGAAGCTCTAGTTACCGCTAAGACTGCAGCTGAGGATAGTTGGGATGAAGAAGAGGGTTTTAAAATAGACCTTTAGTATAGTGTCGTTAGTAGTTAGCTTAGGTTAGCTACTAACTTATTTTTTAATTAGATTAGGTGGGATAGTAATATGAGTAATCGAGATAGAATGCTAGTAGGAGAATGCCCTATAGGGTATGAAGCATACGAAGGTAATAGTGACTATAAAGCCATTACTCGTATGTGTGAATCACTATGGAGATCGTACTTACGTAATCCAAAAACTACGATGGCTGTACCATACTGGACTGAACAATTTAAGTCTGAGAAGGTATTCAGGGAAGTTTTACGTAACTTAGCTAAGTATGGCTGGGTTACCACTAAAATAGTTCCTAATGCTAGGTGGGGAGAATTTAAGCTGTCTACAACTAAGTTACTTACCTTATGTACTCAGGAAGAGCTTGTATCCATACGTGTAAAGTACAAATACTGTACCTATACACTAGATTTTACAGAGTCTACCATTACCGACCTTACTAAAACCAATGGTAAAGTAAGTCGAACTGGTTTAGTACGTATAGGTAATGCTAAAGCAGGTAATGTACAGTTTGGGTACGATACTACTAAGTTAGCTCAACACAAGGAAGCCATACAAACTAACTTCGTGAAGGGTATGCAGAAGGTACGTGATATGTATCCTGACATGGGTGCTGATGATGCTTCTTATGACGAAGTATCAAAAGGTATCTTAGAAGAGTATGCTAAGGCTAAAGGTACTCTGTACACTAGAGGGAACAACTACTCGGACACAAGAGGAAGAGCAATTAGCTCTAGCCTACGTTGTGTAGGTAATCCAATAGGTAGTAAGGACATGAGAGCTTTACTACAAATAACTTATTAATTAAAGGTATAACTATGTTAAATACAAGCAGAAATCAGCTATTATTTATAGCGGAACTAAATGGGTACAAAGAAGGGACAGTTGAAGGCAAAGTAGACTTCGGTATGCAATGCTATGCTAACCACGTAGTACCTGACCTAGACCTAGACACAGAAGCTGGTCGTAATAACAACTATGAGGTAATATGGCTAGAACGTATTTATGAAGAGTTAGATATAGTACACGAAGTATCTACGCCTATAAGTCGTCACCTAGCCTTAGAGCTAGAGGTTATATCAGATACTACCCAGTGGACTGTACCTATAGAGGTTGATGTTACTGCCTCAATGCTGACCGTTATGGGCGCCTTAATGGGTTCTAAATCATTACTTAATATGACCAACTGTATTGTTACCGATGACGTATTAGACGATGCTTGGGCACTTGAAGGCGTACCTAGGTCAGCAGTTAAGGGAGTAATGACTCCAAAACTATATGGTAGTAGTAAACAAGCTTACGATTTGCTTATGAAGACAGGGGACTATACTATGGATGAGTGTACCAAGTATGCTAACCTAATAAACGGAAGTAGATCGTATGCTTTAGCTGATATGTTTAAGTCTTATATTATTAAACACGCTAACATGAAGCCTCACATGGTACTAGACACTTACTTTGAGGAATTCAAGGTAAGCTGTAACCGTCATAAGGCTGTTGGTGAGTACACTAAGTATTACAAAGCCTTCGATACAGCTTCTGGTATGGAGAAGGTATTCCGAAATGTACACACCAAGAAGGTGCCTGATTTAAAAAGGTTCAAATCTTATAGTGTTACTGGATTAGTACATAACCTAGATAGTATTGTAGCCAATGATGTGAGTGGTAAGTTGTATGATAAGTATGGATGGGTCATAGACATATACGATGCTTTTGTTATACCCCCACAAGCAGCAGAAGACTGTAGGAAGTGGGTAGCGGAAGGCATAGATAGAATATATGCTAACCGCAACAACATACTGACAGCGTACTTCAGTAGCTTAGGTATCAATAGTATGTCTGCACATAAGGACTGGGAAGTTCTGAAGAGTCACATAGATAAGGTAGATGAGAGCTTTAAATGCTCAAAGCACCTAGTTAAATAACACAAGCTGGCCCTTAACTGGGTTGGCTTATTTTTTAGGAGGGTAGTAACTAGTCTTTATGGCTAGTTTATTTTTTAAGAATACAGTAGCTGACCTTTATGGTCGGTTTATTTTTTTATCTTCTCAGATAGAGTAAGATAGAAACCTTTTTTTCTTGTATCTCAGGAGGGCGAAAGTAAATAATTAAGGAAATTAGAATAATGGATAAATTAACGATTATAAAAATAGTAGCTATTACTATAATATTAGTACATGTATTTCTAGTAGCAGCAGTATTAGAACTTAAATTACTTAGCATATCTGGAGTAGTAATATACTTGATTGTACCAACAGTAATAACCATAAATATTTACAAGTATGAAGGCATCAGTCTTATTGAAGCTATTGAGCATTATGAAAAGCACCTTGAGGAATCATCAAGAGATAGAGTTATTTCTCCTTCCCCTCTTACAAATGTAATGTCGAATGAGGAAAAGAAAGCCTACGTAAAAACACCTAAATGGAAGGATAAAGTTAAAGCATTACATCTAAGATTAGGTAAGTGTGAGAAGTGCGATACTACTAACTCCTTAGAAGCTCACCATAACACTTATGCTAGACTAGGTGATGAACTACCTTATGACCTTAATTTATTGTGTAGAGCATGTCATCAAGACGTACATTTAGAATTAGGCTTTTCTAGGAGTAAGGATTACCCAATAGGTGTTAAAGGACTTACTGCTTACGAAGTTCAATTACTGGACGAATTAGCGAAATAATAACTAAAAAATAATTAAATTACTTTTCACAAAGGAGAATTAAATGAGTACTAAAAATAATAAACCAAAGACAGCAAATCTACTATTAGTTGTAACAGTAGCTATTGTAGTTATTGTATCTATAGTTGGCTATAGTCTAAATATAATTAGCGTGATAGGAATGCAAGATGTAACTTCGGGTATAGATATACTTCGAGTTATAGGAGTAATTGCACCACCTATAGGAGCTATTATGGGATTATTTGTGTAAGTAGTTTTAAACTAAATTTTATTACAAACAACTGGAGAACAACATGAAATATATGACAGAAGAACTAATGAACGACATGGAAAATGACATGACTGATACAACAGATGAAGATCATTACTGGAGAGTAGCATTTAC
Source organism: uncultured Cocleimonas sp. (assembly GCA_964403815.1). Lineage (GTDB taxonomy): Bacteria > Pseudomonadota > Gammaproteobacteria > Thiotrichales > Thiotrichaceae > Cocleimonas. The sequence continues at coordinate 848 of CAYOHT010000155.1, read as the reverse complement.
AGAAGGTATACAACGTCAAGCAGAGAGTAATCTTAGAGATGCTAGAAACTTATATCAAGAGATAGGTGAAATATCTATCCCTGTTAATGATATGTATAAATATTAATTACTAACCGGAGAATATTATGTCTAAATACCATCAAAGCATTATAATTGAAAACGCAAATGACACGCTTACTATTATAATTAAAGAAAAAGAAGTACTATTTCAAATTACTAATGATATAGAAGGGGTTCCTTGTAACGTGGAGTCCGTTATAGAAGGTCAGGCCGTTATAAAACTTATTGAGACATTAGGGAAAGAAACTAAATACTGGCCATTAAATTATCTTAAAAGGAGTAAATAGATATGTATGAAGTAATATTGATAGTACAGACAGTAATTATAGGTTTGTTACTAGTAAGTCAAGCTTACATGTTCAACCAAGTAAGGAAGCCTAAAATACCTACTGAAGAACAGAAGATAACGTATACGGGAGTACCTGTAACATTAATTGAAGACGAAATGGTAATAGTCTCTGCACAAGATGGCGTAGAAAAAGATACTGAAGTAGCCATTATTCGAGTAGTAGTTAGAGACACTAACAAGGTGTACACCTACGTACACAACAAAGAGAAAGATTGCTATGTACGGATACCTGAAGTAGGAGCAATAATGCCTATTAAGGGTACTACTATTAAAGAGGTTATTTATCCTCTTGATATGACTTCTTATAGAAACTAATTATAGTAGTGTGTAGGATTACTATGAAGTATCGTTAATACCACTACGAGCTAAGGAGGGATGAGCATTATACTCCCTAAAACCTTCTAGTCAAGTCCTATTTAATACTTTATTAAATTTTGAC
>CAYOHT010000154.1:0-5242 GCA_964403815.1 uncultured Cocleimonas sp. | reverse complement strand
TTTTGGATTATGCTATTTTCTCATAATTCTTGGACTTAATCAGGAATTCCTTAACGAGGGTTCAATTATTAACTATAAACAAAGCACACTACTTAAAAATATTGAAGGCATTCGCCACGGGTTCTTTACCAAAAATGGTGGCGTATCAACAGGTGTTTATGACTCGCTAAATTGCAGTCCAAGCTCGGATGATGTTCTCGAGAACGTGATAAAAAATAGAAAGCGGGTGATGCAAGCGCTAGGCGCAGACTCTGGTAAAGGTCTTGATGAAGAAAAGGCAAAGCTTTACGGCTTGTATCAAATTCATAGCACCAAGGTGTACACCATTAGCAAAGACATGCCCAATGATGAATATCAAAAAGGCGATGCGATGGTGACTAATGAGCGTGGGGTATTTTTGAGTGTCTTAGGCGCAGATTGCACCCCTGTGCTTTTTTCAAACTCCGACGGCTCTATTATTGGCGCAGCACACGCAGGTTGGAAGGGCGCTGTCACAGGTGTTGTCGAAGCAGTTGTAGAAGAAATGTGCGCGCTAGGAGCAAAGCGTGAAACCATTCGTGCTTGTATTGGCCCTACAATTCATCAACCGTCTTATGAAGTTCAGCAAGATTTTATTGAGCAGATCAATGACCTTAGCCATATTCCTGTAGATCAATTCTTGCTAGAAGAGCAGGGCAGGCATTACTTTAATTTACCTGCTTATTTGCAAGCGCAATGCCAGCGTAGTGAAATTTTGGTAGAAGATTTAGGGCTTGATACCTATACCTTAAAAGATGAGTTCTTTAGCTATCGTCGTAATACACATGAGAAGTTAGTAGATTATGGGCGGCAAATTTCTGTGATTGGATTATTTTAGTATTAAAAGCACACCCCCCCCCACTTTTACATGATGTTTATTAAGGAGAGGCAGTTTTAGCAAGCTTAAAATAATTGGACTTGATCAGTTTCTCCTTAATAAGTCTGAACACCAAATTTCAATAACATCCTTGGCAGTATATCATCTAAATTCTGCACATCCTTATCGTTTAGCTCAATCAAATTAAAGCCATATTTTTTGTAAATACCTTGTTTGATTCTTTTGCGGTGTAGGTATTTTGAATCATTTTCGTAGCCCCAGTATTCAATATAGACCTTACCTGTTGGGATATAGAAATCAGAATAGACATCCTCTTCGATAGGAAGTTTTCGCTCGTAAGCATGGACGATTTCAACCATATACAGCCAATTATCGATGAGCATTTCTGCTTTTGAACGGGTGAAGTGTCCATCAGTGGCGCGATGTTTGGCGGGAAATTTATCTCTAAATTCTGAAACTTCAGAATACTGGGTATTTATTTCTTCCACCACAGGGTCGCCCTTCATCTCGGCGATGGTAGAAACCAATGTTTTGTTTTTGGTGATAGGTTCTGGCCAGCGAATATATGGCACGCCAGATTTTGCATCTTCTGCTTGAATCGCGCCAATCTTCAAGCCTTGATCGGTGGCAATCCAACCTTTACCTAAGTCACCTTTTTTTGCCCAGCCTATTTCTGATAGGATGAAATTAAGCTTTTGTGCCGATACCTCAAAATTCTTGCCCAGCACCGTGGCGGTGATGAGTGTTTCGGTATCAGGAATTTCAAATTTAATATCTTCTGGCCAAACAATGTATTTTCCGTATTGTTTACTTTCACGATAACTTGAGCCTTGGCTTAAACCCGCTGCCGTAAGCACCCAGTCTTTATCGACTCTTTCAAGCCAACCAAGGTTCACAAAAATATCAAATAGCGCTTTGCTGGTTAGTTCATGCTTTTTTGATAATGCGGTTGTGGAGATGAGTTTTGTGGTCATGGTTATCTATCATGTAAAAGTGGGGGGGTGTGCATTTACAAGTTAGAAAAACTGCCTGTAAGAATTTTATCGCATTCCCTTTATAGTCCTCTCAATATTAGCTTCACGTTTTTTCAGTGCTTTAAATCGTCTTTGTTCGTGTGTATTCAGGCTTTTCTTAAAGTCGTTTACGGTAGCAAGAAAGGCTTTGGCTGTGCCTAGATTGTCGTTGGCAACTCTTGCGTTTGATGCCGTTAGTGCGCGTTCTGCTTGTATGATATGTCCTTCAGCATCATCCATGCGCCCGCTTTGTAGTGATCCTCCGCAAGCGGTTAACAGCATAAGCATTGAGATTAAGAGTGATTTTTTAATGTTGTGCATAATATTATTTCCTTATAAATATATTTTTAACGATCAGGTAATTTAGTTTGAAAGCGCTACACCGAGTTGCAAACTTTGATCAGGGTTTAGGTCAGTTTTAAATGTTGGCGCATCTTCGGAAAATACTAAGATTACCGTAGAACCCATATTAAATCGTCCCATTTCTTCGCCTTTTTCTAGGCTTATATTGTCATCGCTGTAATTTTTACTGCTAGTTGTTTTACCTTTTGGGGGCGTGATTAATCCTGCCCAAACGGTTTCAATCGCCGCCACATTAATTGCGCCTACCAGCACCATTGCCATCGGGCCGTACTCAGTATCGAACATGGTGACAACGCGTTCATTGCGCGCAAAAAGTCCTTTAATGGTATTGACGGTGTGTTTTGCTACGCTAAATAATCGACCGGGTATGTGGGTGTGTTGTACCAGCGCTCCAGCGCAAGGCATGTGGATACGGTGGTAATCTTTGGGTGATAAATAAATGGTAATAAATTGACCATTTTTGAATTTATCCGCGCGATCTTGGTTACCACCGAGCAACTGATTTAGGCTGTAGTTTACGCCTTTGGCTTGGATGATCTCACCATCCATAACTTTACCTAACTGGCTGATTGTGCCATCCACAGGGCTGGTGATTTTGGCGTTTGCTATTGGTCTTGAGCCTGCTTTTAATTCGCGTGTGAAAAATTCATTAAAGGTTGCGTAGCTTGTGGGGTCGGGGTTTAGAGCTTCGTTTAAATCTACCCCGAAGGCATTGCTGAAAAGGGTGATTGCTTTAGGCACAAATTTAGATTTTATCCTTGTGAGTTTGAACACAACTCGTGATACAGCATGGTGCGGTAAAAAATAGAGCGAGCCTGATTTTAAATAATCTGTAAAAGATGCCGACATAATACTTGTTCCTGATGTACAAAAGTTTTAAATAAGCGATAATAATGTATTAAGTCAAAAGCACCAAGAGAATCCATGCCAGCTGAATTAGAAATTTCCAAACTCTCCGAGTTATCAACCATTACCGATTTTATTCGTTGGGGCGCAAGCCGTTTTGTTGAAGCGGATTTGAGCTACTCGCACGGGCTTTCATCGCCGTTGGATGAGGCGGCTTACTTAGTGCTTCGTGCTTTAAATTTACCTGTTGATACGCCTGATGTTTATTGGTCGTCAGCTTTAACGCAAAGTGAAAAGGTGACGGTTGTTGAGATATTAAAACAACGCATAACCGATAAAATTCCAGCAGCATACATCTTTAAAGAAGGTTGGTTTGCAGGGCTACAGTTTTATGTGGATGAGCGTGTGCTTGTGCCGCGCTCGCCCATAGCCGAATTAGTCGAAAATCAATTTGCACCGTGGGTCGATGCGGGTGATGTACTGAATGTGCTAGACCTTTGTACAGGCAGTGGTTGCATCGGTATTGCTTGTGCTTACGCCTTCCCACAGGCGGACGTTGATCTTTCGGATGTATCTCCAGAAGCTTTGGAAGTTGCCAATATTAATATCGACGGGCACGATGCGCGCCAACGTGTAACCGCGATTGAATCAAATATCTTTAGTAATCTGCAAGGTAAGCAGTACGATATTATTGTCAGTAATCCACCGTATGTAGATGCTGAGGATATGACGGACTTACCGCAAGAATTTCACCATGAGCCAGAGTTAGGTTTGAGTTCGGGCGCAGATGGGTTGGATCTTACAAGAGTGATCTTGCAACAAGCGGCAGAATATTTAACCGATAATGGGGTACTGGTGGTTGAGGTAGGGAATAGCCAATTTGCGTTGATGGAACTTTTTCCTGAAATGCCTTTCGAATGGATAGAGTTTGAACGCGGTGGTGATGGTGTTTTTGTCCTCACTAAGCAGCAGCTTGAAAAGATACAAGTCGCGCATTAAAGCCGTAAATAAGGTATAATAATTCGTTAAGCTAGAATCTAGTAAAAATATTGCATAATGTATTTAGATAAAAAAGGATTGAGATCGCATCTTACAAAGATGCTTAGATCAAAGGGGATCACGTGTTAAAACAAAGAACTCTCGATAGCATCGTTAGCACGATGGGCATTGGCGTACACTCAGGTAAACGAGTGAACCTCACGTTGCGCCCTGCGCCTGTTGATACGGGTATTGTATTTACACGTATTGATTTAGACCCACCTGTAGAAATTAAAGCCGCACCTGCTTCTGTGGGTGAAACTATGTTAAGCACCTCTTTAGTGAAAGAGGATGCTAATGGTTCTGAGATTAAAGTATCCACTATTGAACATTTAATGTCTGCCTTCGCAGGTTTGGGTATTGATAATGCCTACGTTGATTTAGATGCGAAAGAAGTGCCTATTATGGATGGTAGTGCCGCGCCTTTTATTTTCTTGATTCAATCGGCAGGTATAGAAACGCAAACAGCGCCTAAAAAATTAATCAAAATCAAAAAGCCAATCCGTTTTGAAAATGACTACGGTTGGGCAGAACTCACACCGCACGATGGTTTTAAAGTGTCATTCGAGATTGACTTTGATCATCCAGCAGTAAAAGATACCCAACAAGTGCTTGAGCATGACTTATCGGTAGATTCTTACAATAGCGTAATAAGTCGCGCTAGAACGTTCGGTTTTATGCGTGATGCTGAAATGCTACGCTCTAAAAATCTAGGTCTGGGCGGAAGCTTCAGCAATGCTGTCGTGCTGGATGAATATCGTGTACTTAATAAAGATGGTTTACGTTACAGCGACGAGTTTGTAAAACACAAAATGCTTGATGCCATTGGTGATTTGTATGTATTGGGTTATGGACTCATTGGTGCGTACCACGGCCATAAATCAGGTCATGCTATCAATAATCTATTAACACTAGAGCTACTAAAAAACGAAGATGCATGGGAAATTGTCACTGTTGGCGAAGATGAAAAAGCACCGCAGTTGTATTTTGGTGATAGCTACGAGTTTGCTTAAAATATTTTTAGTTCCAATGTCCCTTGCTTCAACCACTACTGGTAATTTCTTCGCAATGCCCTGCATACTTTTTGGCTCTTGGTGAGCCTTAAAAAGCAACACCCCCCCACTTT
>CAYOHT010000153.1:0-5272 GCA_964403815.1 uncultured Cocleimonas sp. | reverse complement strand
TTGGACAAAAAGACAATTCAAATTACATCATGCCGCCCATTCCGCCCATTCCGCCACCCATATCAGGCGCAGGGCCAGCACCAGCTGGCTCAGGGTTATCCGCAACCATTGCTTCGGTCGTAATAATCAAACCTGAAACAGATGCTGCATTTTGAAGTGCTGCACGAGTTACTTTAGTTGGATCAAGAATACCCATTTCAATCATATCACCGAACTCGCCTGTGCGTGCGTTGTAACCGAAGCTACCAGACCCTTTCTTAACAGAATCTAGTACCACTGATGCTTCGTCACCTGCGTTTGTGCAGATTTGACGTAGTGGCTCTTCCATCGCACGGAATGCGATTTGCACGCCCATGTCTTGGTCTTGGTTATCGCCTGTTAGGTCAGAGATTTCTTGTAGTGCACGTACTAGCGCTACGCCACCACCTGCTACTACACCTTCTTCAACCGCTGCACGAGTTGCATGAAGTGCATCTTCAACACGGGCTTTCTTTTCTTTCATTTCTACTTCTGTTGCTGCGCCTACTTTGATGACTGCAACACCGCCTGCTAATTTAGCAACGCGCTCTTGAAGCTTCTCTTTATCGTATTCAGATGAAGTTGTTTCAAGCTGTGTGCGAATCATATCAACACGTGTTTTAATATCTTTTGCATCACCTGCACCGTCAATGAGCACTGTGTTTTCTTTGTCTACTACGATACGCTTTGCTGATCCTAAATCTTCAAGCGTAATCGTTTCTAAGCTAAGGCCTACTTCTTCAGATATAACTTTAGCCCCCGTTAGAACCGCTAAATCTTCTAGCATTGATTTACGACGATCACCAAAACCAGGCGCTTTAACAGCCGTTACTTTTACGATACCGCGCATATTGTTTACAACTAATGTTGCTAATGCTTCGCCTTCGATGTCTTCTGCAATGATAAGTAGAGGACGACCTGCTTTTGCTACGGCTTCAAGTGCTGGTAGTAAATCACGGATGTTTGAGATTTTTTTATCGTGTAAAAGAACGAAAGGCTCGTCTAGCTCTGCCGTCATGTTCTCTTGGTTGTTTACAAAGTAAGGAGATAAGTAACCACGATCAAACTGCATACCTTCAACAACGTCTAACTCGTTATCCAGTGCTGTGCCTTCTTCTACAGTGATTACGCCTTCTTTACCTACTTTATCCATAGCTTCTGCGATGATGCCGCCGATGCTTTCGTCAGCATTTGCAGAGATTGAACCAACCTGTGCTATTGCGTCCGAATCTGCACATGGCTTAGACATATTTTGTAGTTGCTCAACCGCTGTTCTTGTTGCTTTATCAATACCGCGCTTAAGATCCATTGGATTCATACCCGCTGCAACCGCTTTCATGCCTTCGCGAACGATTGCTTGTGCTAGCACTGTTGCTGTCGTTGTTCCGTCACCTGCGATATCGTTAGTTTGAGACGCAACTTCTTTAACCATCTGTGCGCCCATATTCTCGAACTTATCTTCAAGGTCAATTTCACGCGCAACCGATACACCATCTTTTGTGATAGTTGGCGCGCCGAATGATTTCTCAAGAACTACGTTACGTCCTTTAGGACCTAATGTAACTTTAACTGCGTTTGCAAGAACGTTTACGCCTTCGACCATGCGTGATCGTGCGTCATCTCCAAATAATACTTCTTTTGACATTTTTATTACCTCTAATTAGTTTTATAAAATGAAAGTTAGATTTCGATTACCGCTAGAATATCTTCTTCTTTCATCATCATTAATTCTTCACCGTCAATTTTAACTGCAGTTCCTGCGTATTGACCGAATAGTATGCTATCGCCTACTTTTACGTCCATTGCGCGAACATCGCCTGAATCTGTGATTCTGCCGTTGCCTGCTGCGATGATTTCACCGTTGTTTGGCTTTTCTGTATTTGCGCTATCAGGGATGATGATGCCACCTGCGCTGGTTTTTTCTTCTTCTGTTGGGCGTACTAAAACACGGTCGTGTAAAGGACGAATATTCATGTGTTACTCCTTTGAGTCTTTCTTTAAGTTTAAAAATACATTCTGAATTTAGGCTCAGCGATTAATGCTTTTAGCACTCTCGCTCAGGGAGTGCTAATGATAGGGTTGGATTTTATTATTTCAAGTTCTTTTTTAAAAGAAAGCGTGATTTATTTTTTATCAGTAGGACTGATAACGGGAGGATTCTCTTCAACTTCGGTGAACTCGCCTTCGACAACATTAGGCTCATCGGGTCTTTTATCGTTGTGAGACTGATAAGTAAACCCACCCATTTGGGCATTCACGCCAGCCTTAAACTTATCTGCCGAGCGTTTCATTATTGCTTGCGCGATAAACTTACGACTAAACGGCAGTAAGCAAAGAAAGCCCATTGTATCGGTGACAAAACCGGGTGTCATCAACAGTGCGCCACCGACTGCGAGCAGTACGCCTTCAATCATTTCTTGTGCAGGTAGTTTCCCTTGCCCCATGTTTTGTTGTAAACGTGCCAGTGTGGATAAGCCTTGTTGGCGTAAAAGCCCAGCGCCGATGACTGCCGTTAGTACTACAAGAATAATAGTGGGGAAAGCGCCGATAAGATCGCCTACTTCTAAAAGAATGTATATTTCAACAATGGGGATGACTAGAAAGAGGACTGTGAATATGGGAAATGAGCGCATTATAGGAAACTCCGATCTGAAAAGACTTAACAGGAGTCCTCGCTTAGGCGAGGGCTCCTAACATTATCTATAAACCTCAACCATTGAGGCGATCAGCCAATATTTCAAGCAATAACGGGTGCTCGCCCACCAGTGGGCTTATTTCAATTTTGAAATGAGGATAACGCTGCATAACCGATTCACAAATGCGCACAATATCCCCACCGTCGCCTGCATGACGGCCGGGCAATGAAAACAGCAACGCGACTATGGCGTTTGTCTCTTCGCCAGAAATGCCCTGCTCTGCTGTTGTAATCAACCAATCTTCTAACAGCTCACCATTAAAGTCATATTCTTTGCCAGCTCTGCGTTCCATCACAGCTTGTTCTAATTGAGTATCCTTTCCTAGTTTAGCTTGGACTTGCTCTGCCACCGCATTACGCACGGCGGTGATTTCAGGGCTAGGTGAGCCATGGTCGACCAAGACAATATTCTTTAATAAAGCACACCCCCCCACTTTTACATGATGTTTGGCGATATAAGCATCATGTAAAAGTGGGGGGGTGTGCTTTGGAAGTAAACACTTTTGTACAGCTGTTTGAATATTATCAAAGATAATCTCCGACAACCTCACATCACCCTGTGAAAGCGGAAAAAGCGTATCAGCGATTTTCAAATTAAACACGCCAAATTTTTCTTCTAACTCAGCTTTCACCTCAGGGATAAATTTAGTCAGCGCACGGCTATTGCCAAAGAACAAAGGCAAGATTATGAAGTCACGCTTGCCTTGCTCAAGTTGCTCTCGCAAAAAAGAATCAAGTACCACATCCGCATGTTGTAACGAGATAGGGTGTATTTTTTGATTCGTCTTATCGCTAAGTTGTTTTGCAATCTTGCGTAACTGCAAAGTGGCGGCTGGCTTTATTGAGCCATTATCGACAAGTATGATGGTGGGTTTATCAAGCATTTATGAATGATAAAGGTAATATAAATAGAATACAAAGCACAGTTCTACTGAGCCTGTCGAACACACCCCCCTACTTTTACATGATGTTTGGCGATATAAACATCATGTAAAAGTAGGGGGGTGTGCTTTTCATTTGTATTAACGTTGGTATTAGACGAAGATAAACTGTATTTCATGAATAACAGCACTATTGCATCTTCATAGTTAGCCGTGCTTGTGATACCTTCTCTCCCCTATGACTATTCGCACTAAAATATGTGGCATAACCTCCACCGAAGATGCACTCAAGGTATGTGATGCAGGGGTAGATGCGCTTGGGCTGGTTTTTTACGCCAAAAGCTCGCGTAATGTGAGTAGCGAACAAGCTGCAGAAATTTGTCATGCCACGCCGCCTTTCGTAACCACAGTAGGGTTGTTTTTAGATGCTCCTGTAGAATTTGTCAATGAAATATTAAAATCCGTACCCTTAGACTTACTACAATTTCATGGTTCAGAGTCGCCGACATATTGCGCCTCGTTTAATCGCCCTTACATCAAGGCGGTAGGCATGAAGGAGTTCTTACAAAGCGAAAAACAAGAAGATATAGAAATTGCTTTTAAAAAGTACGCAGATCAATACCCGCAAGCTCAAGGCTTTTTAGTAGACAGCCACAGCGCAGGAAAAGCAGGCGGCACGGGCGAGACATTTAACTGGAATAAAATACCACAAGGCATTGATAAGCCAATTATTCTTGCTGGTGGTTTAAATCCGAAAAATATTTCAGAAGCGATACAAACGGCTGACCCTATTTACGGCGTAGATTTAAGCAGTGGCGTTGAAAGCGCTCCTGGAATTAAAGATAAAACAAAGATAGAAGCATTGATGAAAAATATAAGAATGAGTGAGGTAAGACATGTCCAGTGTTGACAGCAGCAGTAACAACAACGGCGGTGATAAAAATCTAGTCGGCATAGATTTAAGCACCGTCGATTGGAATTCTTTTCCTGATGATAAAGGTCATTTTGGAATTTACGGTGGACGTTTTACCGCCGAGACGTTGATGGATGCGATTGAAGAATTGGGCGAGGCTTACGAATCACTCAAAGACAATCCACAATTTCAAAAAGATTATGATGATGATTTACGTCATTACGTCGGTCGCCCAAGTCCGCTTTATCACGCGAAACGTTGGTCAAAAGAACTCGGTGGAGCGCAGATTTATTTAAAACGCGAAGACTTAAATCACACAGGCGCGCACAAAATAAATAATACCATCGGGCAAGCATTGCTCGCTAAACACATGGGCAAGCCACGTATTATTGCTGAGACGGGCGCAGGTCAGCACGGTGTTGCGACAGCGACGATTGCCGCGCGCTTAGGTTTAGAATGTGTCGTCTACATGGGCGAGGTTGATGTCGCGCGACAAGCACCGAATGTCTATAGAATGAAGCTGTTAGGCGCGGAAGTTGTACCCGTTTCTTCTGGCTCTAAAACCTTAAAAGATGCGCTCAACGAAGCGATGCGCGATTGGGTAACCAATATTGATAATACCTTTTACTGCATCGGCACAGTCGCAGGTCCTCACCCTTATCCGATGATGGTACGTGATTTTCAAACCATTATTGGGCGCGAAGCTAAAGAGCAATGTTTAGAACAAACAGGTCGATTACCTGATGCGCTGATCGCCTGTGTTGG
>CAYOHT010000152.1:0-5284 GCA_964403815.1 uncultured Cocleimonas sp. | reverse complement strand
AGCCTTGGACGGCTTGGATGGAATTACAATGTTGAAGCAAAGACTCTACCAAAGAACAGCCTATAGGCGTTCTTTTAGTGAAGGAATGGCTGTGTTTGAAATGGACCCCAGATCAAAAGCTGCCGCTGAGCTGGAAAAATTAGGCCATGCACTATATTAATATGTAGTTAATTGTAGTTTGTATATACTATGCCAATATAATATTTTTACTTGAAAGGAGTTTGTAATGTACATTGTTCGATGGTTAATGGGACATCCCATTATTGCAACTTGGGTTTTAGCAGTAGTTGCTATATTACTAACGTTGAGTTCAGGAAATAAAAGTGATAAAGAAGAAACTTCTGTGGTAAAAGTGGAAAGTTCTGCAGCCGAGAGTCTTAAAGGAATAAAAGCAGACATTAGCAGTAAGCTGGATGATAGCAAAATCATTTCAAAGCCTGTATTGGATGAAGAGTCTGTTACAGAAGAAATAGCTCGTGAAGCAACAGCTGTAACTACTGATTTAAAACAGCCAGAAGAGGCACCTTTTGGCGCGACATCTAAGAAAGATAATATTGAGGTGAAGGCTAAATTAGAGAAAGATAGTGAGCAGAATATTAAATCAACAGCAGTAGCTGATCTTGGGCAGTCAAGCACTGAAGAGATGCTGTTAATGGCAAGAGAGGCTTACTGGAATAATGGTTTGGATGAAGCTGCTCAAATTTACGAAAAACTTATTGAGGTGGAACCTAAAGTGCTTGAACACCGTGGTGAATTAGGTAATGTTTATTGGAGGCAAGGCTACCCTAAAAAAGCAGCTGAACTTTATTCTGAGATAGCGATACCAATGATAGAACAGGGTAATAAAGAAAGGGTTGCCAACATGATTGGATTTATTGGTTTATTCTATCCCGACAGGGCAGCGGAAATACATAAGAAAATTCAGTTGAAAAAGTAAGTTAGACTTTGTACAAAGGTCTTAATTGCATTAGTACAATTATTGAAAGGTATACAAAATGGCTAAGAGCGAACTACATAGAGATTATATTCTTGAGCTAGAAAGTGAAATTCAAGAGTTTGAGAAAAAGGCAGATGCATCAACAAAAAGAATGCAGATGTTGGTGTACCCTGCAATGGTTGCATTTTTTATTCTTGCAGCTTTTGGTTTCTATCTTATATTCTCATTAACATCGGATGTACGTCGAATGGCTGATACATTTGTAGGAATGAGTGGCTCAATAGAAACAAATATGGATACTATTGCAGGTACGATGAATCATATGTCTGGAACGATGGATGATCTAAGTAGTTCAACAGCAAATATGACAAGCGATATTGGAAAAATGACAAGTACTACGTCAGCAATGTCAGATTCGATTGCTGGAATGAAACCTGCTATTTATGATATGGCCGCTTCAACCAATAATATGCAACGTGATTTTTGGAGTATGAATAAGAATATTTCCACGCCTCTTAGCTTTATGAATAGTTTTTTACCTTGGAAGGATGATCAGAGTATGCCTTTTCAGGGGTCGAGAACACCACTTCCTCGCTCACAATTTTCTCCACCAGTGTACCAGCAACAAGAATATCAATCGCCAAGTTACGGCACAATTAATATGCAGGCGCCTATGCCTAACTATATCCCTATGCCATTGGATGTTCCTGTTCTGCCATTGGCTACAGATGGAGGGCAAGGTTCAGTTGTTGATTCATTGAGTCCAATATCAACGGGTACGGCTTCATTAAATTAACCTACGGCTAATACCTGAGCTAATACAAAAACCCCAAGTAAAATAAATATGAGGTTCCTTAATGAATCCTGCTAATAGAATGCAAAATCGTTTAGAGCGATTACAGGAACACCTTGAAAGAGAAAACCCTATACTGGTCTCTGTAGTAGGTCGTTACCGCCAGCTTGATAAAATATCACAAAAAATAGGCTTACTGGAAGGTGATGCATCATATGCAACTCAAATATCGTGGTGGCCACTGGTTTCTGTTCTAGGAACCTTCTCAGCGGGAAAATCTAGTTTCATAAATTCCTATCTTGGTTTGGATGTGCAAAATACGGGCAACCAAGCGGTTGATGATCGTTTTACGGTGATGACTTACAGTAGTGACTCTGAAGTGCGTACATTGCCTGGTATTGCATTGGATGGTGATCCGCGCTTTCCTTTTTATCAGATTAGCGAAGATATTGAAAATGTCACTCAGGGCGAAGGTTCTCGAATAGATAACTATCTGCAAATGAAAGCAGCGCCAAGTGAGCAACTGCGCGGAAAAATTCTTATAGATTCCCCCGGTTTTGATGCAGATGAACAACGCAAAGCCACATTGAAAATCACCGACCATATTATTGATTTATCAGATTTGGTTTTGGTTTTATTTGATGCAAGGCACCCAGAGCCAGGTGCGATGCAAGATACGCTTGAGCACTTAGTGAAAGGCTCTCAAAAGCGTAATGACAGCAGTAAATTTTTGTTTATCCTTAATCAAATAGACACATCGGCAAATGACGATAACATGGAAGACATTGTGGCTGCGTGGCAAAAATCACTGGTTCAAAGTGGCCTAAGTTCGGGTAGGTTTTATGTGATATTTAATGAAGATTTAGCTGTGCCAGTAGAGAATAAATCAGTCTGGGATCGTTATGTCAGTAAGCGAAATAACGATTATGCTGAAATCACAAAGCGCATGGAAGATATTAATATTGAACGTGTCTACCGCATTATAGGTAGCATGGAGTCACTGTCAAATCAGGTAGAGCAACAAGCCGTCCCACAAATTCAAATGGCAATGAAGCGCTGGAAGAAGCGTGTCATTATTACAGATTTAATTATATTTACTCCTTTGATTATAGGCTTGATTGTTTTAAGTGTTATAGCGGGGTACTGGCAGGGCTTTGCCTTTAGTCCGCCTTGGTTGGAAGCACTTCAGCAAAACAAATGGCTGGGTCTAGCAGCAATAGGGGGGGTGGTGTTGCTCGGATATTTACTTCACCAGTTGATACGTAGCAAATTAGTTAATGGTGTTGCTAAAAAGCTTAACACGGATGATCCTTATGGAAATATCTCAAACGCTTTTAGGAAAAACACTCGCTGGTGGCGAAGCATATTTAGAAAAAAACCTGTGGGCTGGAGCAATAAAACTCAGCGAAAGATGGATGGTATACGCAGCGACATTGATGAGTTTGTACAAACATTAAATGATCGTTATACAAGCCCTGCAGGGCGTGACGATTAGATAGTTGCTTTAAAACAGGCTTTCATAAATAAGCCATGTAAAAGTGGGGGGGTGTGCTTTATAGTACCTCCCTATTTTTTTTGCTTTTTATAATATTATGCAGGAGTTACCATGACAAAATCCGAACAACTCTTCCAGCAAGCTCAAAAAACAATACCAGGTGGCGTTAATTCTCCTGTACGCGCCTTTAAAAGTGTTGGTGGTACGCCGTTATTTATCGAGCGGGCAGAAGGTGCGTATCTTTATGATGTTGATGGCAATAAATATATTGATTATGTTGGCTCGTGGGGGCCAATGATTGCAGGGCATGCAAATCCAGAGGTGATCGCATCGGTAAAAGAAGCGGCAGACCGAGGGTTAAGCTACGGCGCGCCTACAGAAATTGAAGTGACAATGTCACAAAAAATATGTGAGCTAATGCCATCGATTGAAATGGTTCGCATGGTAAGTTCTGGTACAGAGGCAACTATGTCTGCAATTCGTTTAGCACGTGGTTTCACAGGGCGCGATGATATTGTAAAATTTGAAGGGGGTTATCATGGGCATGGTGATTCACTTTTAGTAAAATCAGGTTCAGGCATGCTGACCTTTGGTGAGCCAAGCTCGCCGGGCGTACCAGAAGATTTGGCAAAGCACACCATCACACTTGATTACAATAATCCGCAACAAGTACGCGACTTATTTGCAAAGCAGGGCGATAGCATCGCTTGTATCATCGTTGAGCCAGTTGCAGGCAATATGAATTGTATTCCACCCACGGCAGGATTTTTAGAAACTTTGCGTGAAGTCTGTGATGAGTCTGGTGCACTGTTGATTTTAGATGAAGTAATGACAGGCTTTCGCGTTGCATTAGGTGGCGCGCAATCGGTTTACAATATCAAGCCTGACTTAACCACGTTGGGAAAAATCATCGGGGCAGGTATGCCAGCGGCAGCATTTGGTGGGCGCAAAGATGTAATGGAAGCGCTGTCGCCACTCGGCCCTGTTTATCAAGCAGGTACGCTTTCGGGTAATCCGCTGGCGATGACGGCAGGCTTGAAGATGTTAGAAATTATTTCGCGCGGTGGTTTTTATGAAGACTTAAGCGCCAAAACAGAAACGTTTGTTTCAGGTATGTTAGATCGTGCCAAACAAAATAATATCGCAATGACCAGCAATCAAGTGGGAGGAATGTTTGGCTTGTTTTTTAGCGATGAAGATAAAATCGAGAACTTCGAGCAAGTATCAAATTGTAATATTGATCGCTTTAATCACTTTTTCCATCAAATGTTAGGTGCGGGGGTTAACCTTGCGCCATCGGCATATGAGGCTGGTTTCTTGTCTAGCGCGCATACCGAAGCAGATATTAATGAAACGCTTGATGCGGCTTCAAAAGCATTTGCAACTCTTTCTTAACTATTTACGTATTCTTTATTCTAGAAGATAGTTTCAGGTTATTGTAGAAGTAATAACCGAAGCACACCCCCCTAGTTTTACGGCATGTTTATAAGCATCATGTAAAACTAGGGGGGTGTGCTTTAGAATCTGTAACACGCTAACTTTTAATAAAATTAACAGAATATCAGGAACTTTATATGGGATTAGCACTCTAAGGTGAAGAGTGCTAAGATAGCACAAGTATTAAAAGGGAGATTAGATATGACCAATACATTAACAATACGCAACACAACGATGCCAGTTCTTACAGGAAGCTTGGAAAGCTACATGCAATCCGTTCGCGAAATACCTGTTTTAGAGAAATCAGCAGAGCAAGCGCTCGGCGTTAAGTTGCGTGATAACGACGATATGGGCGCGGCACGCGACCTTATCATGCATAACTTACGTTTTGTGATTAAAGTGGCGCGTGGCTATAGCGGTTACGGTCTACCCTTGGCTGATCTCGTACAAGAAGGCAATGTAGGTTTGATGAAAGCGGTTAAGCGTTTTGATCCTACAGTAAACGTACGTTTAGTTTCATTTGCAGTACATTGGATTCGCGCAGAAATTCACGAGTTCATCCTTAAAAATTGGAAAATCGTAAAAGTTGCGACAACCAAAGCACAGCGTAAACTTTTCTTTA
>CAYOHT010000151.1:0-5290 GCA_964403815.1 uncultured Cocleimonas sp. | reverse complement strand
AATCGTGGAATGATCAATAAAATCTCTTACATGCTTAAGGTTGAAGAGGTTTAGTTATGAGTGAATCAGCAATGAATTTGAATACATTAAAGCCCGCAGAAGGCAGTACATCTAACCGTAAACGTGTTGGGCGTGGTATTGGCTGCGGATGGGGTAAAACTTGTGCGCGAGGCCATAAAGGTCAAAAGTCACGTTCTGGTGGATTTAGTAAAGTGGGTTTTGAAGGTGGTCAGATGCCTTTGCAACGCCGTCTACCAAAAGTTGGTTTTAGCTCACGTGTTGGACGTGCCTCTGCTGAGATTCGTTTACATGAACTTGCAAAAGTAGAAGCCGATGTAATTGATGTTGACGCTCTAAAAGCTGTTAACCTCGTAACAAAGAATGTTCTACACGTTAAAGTAATGCTATCAGGTACTATCGATAAAGCAGTTACTTTGAAGGGTATTAAAGTCAGTAAAGGCGCGAAAGCAGCAATTAAAGCTGCTGGCGGAAAAGTCGAAGACTAATTAAGGGGTGTAACAAGTGGCAGGTAAAAACGCTACAGGCATGCTTTCAGGCATGAGCAATATTGCAGAAATTAAACAAAGGCTTGCCTTTGTTTTTTTCGCTTTGATTGTATATAGAATTGGTACATTTATTCCAATCCCTGGTGTTAATCCAGCTGCGTTACAGCAGTTTTTTGATCAGAATACAGGCACCATATTGGGTGTTTTTAATATGTTTTCTGGTGGTGCGTTAGAACGCTTAAGTGTATTTGCACTGGGTATTATGCCTTATATTTCTGCATCTATTATTGTGCAGTTAATGACGCATGTGATACCGAGTTTACAACAGTTAAAGAAAGAAGGTGAGTCGGGTAAACGTAAGATTACTCAATATACACGTTACGGAACAGTGGCTCTAGCGTTATTCCAAAGTATAGGAATCTCGTTAGCGTTAGGTGGTCAAGACTTAGGTGGTGGGCAAACGATAGCATTATACCCGGGCTTAGGATTTACCATAACAACGGTTGTATCACTAGTTACAGGTACGTTATTTTTGATGTGGTTAGGGGAACAAATTACTGAGCGTGGTATTGGTAATGGAATATCTCTGATTATATTTGCAGGCATTGTAGCAGGACTTCCTACGGCGATAGGAGGAACTCTTCAACTTGCAAGAGACGGTGAGTTATCATCTGTGTTTGTTATTATTTTATTAGCACTTGCAGTGTTGGTAACAGCATTTATTGTATTTGTAGAACGTGGTCAAAGACGTATTACAGTTAACTATGCTAATCGCCAGCAAGGTAGAAAAATGGCTATGGGTCAATCGAGTCACTTGCCATTAAAGCTTAATATGGCTGGTGTAATCCCACCTATTTTTGCATCTAGTATTATTTTGTTTCCATCAAGCCTGGGCCGTTGGGTATCTGAGGGTAGTGGTGCTGAATGGCTGAAAGATTTTGTAGCATTGGTACAACCCGGTCAGCCTTTATATGTTTTGTTTTATGGTTTAGCCATAGTGTTTTTTACTTTCTTTTATACGGCATTAGTTTTCAATTCACGTGAAACGGCCGACAATTTAAAGAAAGCAGGTGCGTTTATTCCGGGTATAAGACCAGGAAGAGAAACGGCTAAATATATCGATGGTGTTATGACGCGCTTAACCACGGTAGGTGCTATATACATAACGCTAGTTTGTTTATTGCCAGAGTTTTTAATTCTGGGTTGGAATGTACCGTTCTACTTTGGTGGTACATCATTGTTGATTATTGTGGTTGTGGTTATGGACTTTATTGCACAAGTTCAATCGCACATGATGTCGCATCAGTATGAAGGTTTGATGAAAAAAGCAAACTTTAAAGCTGGCGGCAAAAAGGGAAAGTCCAAGTAGTCTTTCTTTTTTAGTATATTTATTAGAGGTTTAACTCATGAAGGTTCGTGCTTCCGTAAAAAAAATGTGTCGTAATTGTCGCATCGTAAAACGTAAAGGCATTGTACGTGTTATATGTACAGATCCACGCCATAAGCAGCGTCAGGGTTAAGATGTTTTATTTATTGATTAACACTGCATTTTCGGGTATTGTTGCCCGCCTTTCAAAGCAGTCTGGAGAGATTTGATGGCTCGTATAGCGGGTATTAACGTCCCTGAACATAAACATGCCGTAATAGCTTTAACATCTATTTACGGTATTGGTAGAACTCGCGCAGCAAGCGTTTGTACTGAAGCAAAAGTTGCTCCAGATGCAAAGATTAGTGCGCTTTCAGAAGATGAAATTGAACGAATTCGTGGTGAAATCGGAAAATTCATGGTTGAAGGTGATCTGCGTCGAGAAGTTTCCATGAATATTAAAAGTTTAATGGATCTTGGTTGTTATCGTGGTATCAGACATCGTCGTGGTTTACCACTTCGTGGTCAGCGTACTAAAACAAATGCACGTACCCGTAAAGGGCCACGTAAACCTATTCGTAGATAAGTGATAATTACTTATCTACTCTAAATGATAAACGGGTACTGAAAGATGGCAACTGCCACTAAATCAAAAAAGAAAGTTAAAAAGTCAGTAAGTGATGGAATTGCGCATATACATGCGTCATTTAATAATACCATTATTACTATTACTGACCGACAAGGTAATGCTTTAGCATGGGCTACTGCTGGAGGCTCAGGCTTCCGTGGTTCTCGTAAAAGCACGCCCTTTGCTGCACAGGTTGCGGCTGAAAAAGCAGGTGAAGCTGCAAAGCAATTTGGATTGAAAAATCTAGATGTTCATGTGAAAGGGCCAGGCCCTGGGCGTGAATCTGCTGTGCGTGCTTTGAATAATATCGGATATAAAATAACTAACATTATTGATGTAACACCAATACCTCATAATGGATGTCGTCCTCCAAAAAAGCGTCGCGTTTAGTCGCACAATCCGTAGTTCGGGAGAAATAATATGGCCAGATATATTGGACCAAAATGTAAATTAATGCGTCGTGAAGGAACAGATCTTTATTTAAAAGGTCGTGGTCGTTCATTAGAAAATAAATGTAACTTAGAAAAGATTCCAGGTGTTCATGGCGAACGTCGCTCACGTCTTTCTGATTACGGGTTACAGTTACGTGAGAAGCAAAAAGTACGCCGTATTTATGGCGTTCTAGAAAAGCAATTCCGTAACTACTTTAAAGAAGCAGTGCGTATCAAGGGCTCTACAGGTGAAAACCTTTTACAGCTACTTGAGTGTCGTCTCGATAATGTTGTTTATCGTATGGGCTACGCTTCTACACGTGCAGAAGCTCGTCAATTAGTGAGTCACAAGGCTATCCATGTAAATGGAACTTCTGTGAATATCGCTTCTTACCAAGTTAAAGCAGGTGATATTGTTTCTGTTCGTGAAAAAGCGAAGAAACAAATTAGAATCCAAGATTCAATTTCAGTTGCCGATCAAGTTGGCTTCCCGGAGTGGGTTGAAGTTGATATTAAAAAATTAGAAGGTACATTCAAAGCTGCCCCCGAGCGTGATGAATTACCAGCAGAGATTAATGAATCACTGATTGTTGAACTTTACTCTAAGTAATTTTCCATTTAATAATTAAGTTTTTCATTAAGTTAATAAGGTTATTGAGGTTATATTTTGTCTAATTCAACCGATTTACTAAAACCACGTAATATCCAAGTCAAAGACTTGGGTGCTTTCACATCTAAGATCGTTTTAGAGCCGTTAGAGCGTGGTTTTGGACATACATTAGGTAATGCACTACGCAGAATCTTACTTTCTTCGATCCCTGGTTGTGCCGTTACAGAAGCAAAAATTACAGGTGTTGAGCACGAATATACTGCGGTAGAAGGTGTTCAGGAAGATGTTGTTGATATTCTTCTGAATTTGAAGAAGTTAGCATTTCGCTTAAACGCAAAAGATGATGTCTGGTTAGATATACGCAAGAAAGGTCCTTGTACTGTTACTGCGGCAGATATTCAACTTGATCATGATGTAGAAATTGTTGATCCTGAGGCTGTTATTTGTACCATTACAACAGATTATGAGATTGAAATGTCGATTCGTGTTGAGCAAGGTCGTGGCTATCAGCCTGCCTCTGTTCGTCGTGGTCCTGATTCTCCAGAACTGCCTTTAGGAACATTGCTACTTGATGCTTCTTTCAGTCCTGTTTCTCGTGTCTCTTATGATGTTGAGAGTGCACGTGTTGAGAATCGTACTGATTTGGATAAGTTGATTATCGAGTTACAAACCGATGGTTCTATTGATGCGGAAGAGACTATCAGTGATGCGGCTACCATATTGCATGAGCAGTTAGCGGTATTCTTCGATCTTACAATCATTGAAGCTGAACCAGAAGTTGAGCCAGAGCCAGAAATTGATCCAGTTCTACTGCGTCCTGTGGATGATTTAGAGCTTACTGTTCGATCTGCAAACTGTCTTAAAGCAGAGCAAGTTTATTACATTGGTGATTTGGTACAGAAGACAGAAGTTGAACTACTTAAAACTCCAAATCTAGGTAAAAAGTCATTAACAGAAATTAAAGATATTCTTGCTTCTCAGGGTCTGACTCTAGGAGCAAGGCTTGAAAATTGGCCACCAGCGTCTATTGATAGCAGTGATACACGAGTAGCTTAATTTTTACAGTGAGTAAATAATTAAGTACACATAACGAATATTAAGGTTTAAAAAATGCGTCATCGTAAAATAGGTCGACAACTAAGTCGGAACAGCAGTCATCGTAAAGCAACATTGCAGAGTTTATCTGTTGCATTAATTAAGCATGGCGCAATCAAAACAACAGTAGCAAAAGCGAAAGAGCTTCGTCGTGTAGCTGAGCCTTTGATTACACGTGCTAAGGTTGATTCAGTTCATAATCGTCGTTCTGCTTTTGCACGTTTACGTGATAAAGAATGTGTTGGTCTACTTTATAATGATCTTGGTCCTCGTTACAAAGAACGTCCTGGTGGGTACACACGTATTATCAAATGTGGTTTCCGTCCTGGTGATAATGCCCCAATGGCTTACATTGAGCTTGTTGATCGCCCAGAGGCAGTAGCTGAGTAAAGCTACGTAGCGGATAATAATATAAAAAGCCAAGATTTATTCTTGGCTTTTTTGTGTTTGATGTATGTATAAATAATGAAATACACCCCCCTAGTTTTATATGATACTTATGCAAAATTATTTGGCGTATCTGTCTGTTGATGCTGTATTAGTTGCATGGTAACTACTCAGCGTAATTTAACATCAGTTACAGAAATGCAGGCATCTCACCATCAAAAGCCAGCTTCATAGCTTGGGTAGCACTAAGCTCTTGCTTTCTACACG
>CAYOHT010000150.1:0-5346 GCA_964403815.1 uncultured Cocleimonas sp. | reverse complement strand
CGACACCATGACTTTTGATATTGCGGGCGAGTTGATAACAGAAAAAATCATCAGCCTACGAAGCGTAAAATGGGACAGTATGCGCCCCAACTTTTTCGTGATGATGGCGCCCAAAGCGTTTGATGATCAACCAAAAACCTTCATCACCAGTATTCATATTGGTGAGAATCAGAAAAATGTATTGCCGTCGGTGATTAAACAATTCCCCAGCGTGACCGATATTGATATTACTGCGATTATGACGCAGGTGCGCGACCTGATTAACAAAGCCGCCTTTGCGGTACAAGCGATATTCTTATTCACCTTGATTGCAGGAGTCGTTGTTTTATTCGCCGCATTACAATCACAAAAAGCCATGCGCCGAAAAGAAATAGCCATCTTAAAATCATTAGGCGCAAGCCGTGCGTATTTGCGCCGTAGCTTGTTTTTGGAGTTTGCGATGATTGGTGGGTTGGCAGGGTTCTTGGCAAGCGTGTTGGCGCTCATCGTTGGGAATATCGCAGCCTCAATGTTATTTGATCTAAGCCCAGAAATAAACCTGAGCCTTATTGCGATGGGTACGATATTGGGCGCGTTGTTAGTCGGCGCGGCGGGGTATTTTAATGTGCGTGGTTTGTTGTCGGTTTTGCCTGTTTCTTTGTTTAGGTAGGATAAGTAAAGCACACCCCCCCACTTTTACATGATGTTTGTAATTTATATAAAACATCATGTAGCCCTGCATAAATTCTAGCAGTCGTTAAAAAAACTAACGAGCTATCATTCAAAACTAGGGGGGTGTGCTTCACATTTCTGCTGGAGATGGCGTTAACATCAAAATAATTGAAGTAAGCTATACTAAATAGTGAATAGTTCTTAGAGGGCAATAGAATGAAATACGGATACACAATCGTCTATGTAGAAGATGTATTGGCAACGCTTGCGTTTTATGAAAAAGCATTTGGTTTTGAGCGCGGTATGGTTTTTGAGGAAGACGGTGTTGTTGATTACGCCGAGCTTAAATCGGGCGAAACAACCTTAGGCTTTGCATCTCACGCAACATTAGGTGAGATGAACTTTGCGGGAAAATATCAGAAAATTACGCCAGAAGGAAATCCTGTAGGGCTTGAACTTGTTTTTGTTGATGAGGATGTTGAAGCTTCTACCAATCATGCGGTAAAAAATGGAGCGGTGCTTGTTGCGGCTCCCGTCGAGAAACCTTGGGGTCAAACGGTGAGCTATGTGCGTTCTATTGAAGGGACACTTATCGAGATATGTTCGCCTATGGGTGAGTAGATGAGTCAGTTTATGTTTAAGCAGTTCGCCAAATTTTCATTAATCAGCCTGTTAATTTTTGGAGTAAGTCTTGTGACTACCAGTGTGAGCGCACAAACCATAAAAGTTGGAGAGGTCGCTCCAGACTTCACCCTCGTTGATCAAAATAATAAACCACAAACCTTGAGTAAAATGCGCGGGAAATGGGTTGTGATGTATTTTTACCCAAAAGATGAAACCCCTGGTTGCACCACCGAGGCGTGTAATTTCAGGGATAATATTTTATCACTACGCGTAAAAAAGGCAGAAGTGTGGGGGATTAGCGTGGATAACACTAAAAGCCATGCCGAATTCTCTGAGAATCATAAATTGCCTTTTACACTGTTGTCAGACCCCAAGGGTAGGGTGGCGAAGCAATATGGTTCGTTATTGAATATGGTGGTTTTTAAGATTGCCAAACGTCATAGTTTTATTATTGATCCAGAAGGGAAGATTGCTAAAATTTATCGAAATGTGAACCCTAAATTGCATGTGGCAGAAGTCCTAAAAGACTTGGATTTGTTACAAAAGAAGCTGTTTAAAATAAAATAAAAAAAATATCAAAAGCTATTGAACTAGAAAATAATTATAGGCATAATACGCCCCTGTTTTTAGAATGCCCTTGTGGGTAAGTCGGAGAGAAAGTTTTGCCAAATATTACATCAGCTAAAAAACGTGTACGTCAATCAGAAGCACGTCGTCAACACAACAAGCACATTCGTTCAGGAATGCGCACACAGGTTAAAGCAGTTCTTTCTGCTCTTGAGACGGGTGATAAAAAGGCAGCAGCAGAAGCTTACAAGCTAGCAGCACCAGCATTAGATGCTAGCGTATCGAAAGGTATTCTTCACAAGAACAAAGCAGCAAGAACAAAGAGCCGTTTGAATTCACGTATTCAAGCAATATAGTTTTATTGAAAACTTTGTAACGAAAGTGCGAAAGCATCAAATTCTAAAAGCCAGCTTTATGCTGGCTTTTTTATTGCCTGATATTTTTAGATGTTTGCTGTAAATCCCTTTCACCTAGCAGGGCGATTTCATCCACGATTTTCCACCGTTAGTCCTAATTGCAACAAACTTCACATCACAGCTATGAGAAAGTGACTTCCTGTTTTACAGGGAAGTAAAATGTTTCACTCAGTTGTAAAAAAAACCATTAACGTACTCACAGATTGGTTAATCGCCTTACTGGTGGTTAGTCTAATCCTATGGTTTGCTTTTACTTTGCCAGTATTTAGTAAACCAGTAACGTCGAGCAAGACCAAGCCGCTGAATATTAGCCAGACTAAGCTTAAAAAACACGTCGAAGCTCTCACATACTTCTACGCCCCCCGCACCATTGAATATGGCACGCTAAACGCCACAGCTCGCTATATTCATAAAGAACTAACTAAGATTGGTGATACAGAATACCAACCCTTCTGGACGATGACAGGGCGCTACAGCAACGTCATATTAAAGCTAGGCCCCGACACCAAAGAGATTCTCGTCATCGGCGCACATTACGATGCTAAAAATGCCTCATTAGATATTGATGGAAATGCCAGCGGTATCGCAGCATTAATCGAGCTGGCACGTCATCTTTCACTGAATAAAAATAAACTTTCAATAGGGGTAGAACTAGCGGCATATCCTTTGTCGCAAAAGAAATTAGTAAGCGCAGGCAATATGGGTAGCTACCAACATGCTGATGCATTAACCAGGTCAAATAAGCGCGTTAAGCTAATGGTTTCATTAGATAATGTAGGTACATTCTCTGAGGGCAAAAAGAGTCAGAAATACCCCTATCAATTCATGAGCTACGTCTACCCCGATACGGGAAAGCATGTCAGCCTGTTTGGTCGTTTACAAGATTATTCTGAAGTCATGCAACTTAAAAAAAGTTTTACCAGCGCTTCTGAATTACCGATGTATTCTTTTAATTTACCCGAAAACTACTTTCCGATAGGTTCATCCGATCACCTAAACTTCCAACACCACGGAATTCCCGCCATGGTTATCACCGATACCTCAGAATATCGCACGATAAATATGGATAAAGATGAAGTGGCAGAACGGCTGAATTACCAAAAAATAGCTATGCTAGTAAAAGGCTTATATCAAGTTGTGATGGATAATGAATCCGCTTTGAAACATGCGGGCTTGGTTCAACAAAGTACTACTTCAGAACGGCTGGACGATGCACTTTAAATGATAAAATAGATTGAACAAAAAAGTAGTTATAAAAAGTACACCCCCTAAATTAGCCCTTTTTAGCGAGTTTTTCGTGTTTTAGGGTCTTTTTGCCGTTTTTAACGAAAAGTAGCGTTTTTTGTGATTTTTAGCTGTTTTTGGTCATTTTTGGCTATTTTGCCTGTTTTTGTATGATTTAGCCGTTTTCGCCTAAAAATGGTCAAAAATAGGGGGTGTACTTTTTTGATTATCAAAAACTCAACAAGCTCTATATAGAATTCTTAGCCTCAAGCAAAGCATGCATCGGCCCACCTCTAAACGGCGCGAAGCCTGTTCCAAATATTACGCCTGCATCTAGTAGATCGCTGTCTTCGACTATTTTTTCATCCAAACAGCGTTTGGATTCTGCAAGGAGTTTTTCTATCAAACGGGCTTGTACTTTGTGCCTATCGCCTGTCCATTGCTTGTTGCTAGCTTTGACCTTTTTGTCATTCTTCCATGCATAAAAGCCTTGTCCTGATTTTTTGCCTAGGCGACCTTGTTCTACTTCTTTGTCTAGCGTGTTAGGTAGGGTTACGCCTACGGTATCGGCTAAGATTTTTCCAACATGCAAACAAATATCCAAGCCGACGGTATCGGCTAATTCCAGCGGGCCCATTGGCATTCCGTAATCAACCGCAGCTTTATCAACAACGGCTGCGGGTACGCCTTCTTGGTAAAGGGTTACGCCTTCTAAAATATAGGGCATCAATATGCGGTTGATTAAGAAACCAGGTGAACTTTTCACCGGTAATGGTAATTTATTGATATGCACGCCGAATGATTGTGCCAGCTCAACTATTTTAGGATCGGTTTGGTTGGGTGTTTGTACGATTTCTAGTAACGGCATTTTGAATACAGGGTTAAAGAAATGCAGTCCCACCAAGCGCTCAGGATTCTTCATCACAGTGGCAATTTCATGCAAGGGAATACTGGAAGTATTAGTTGCAATAATCGCGGTTTTCTTCGCTTTCTTTTCTACGTTTTTGAAAATATCTTGTTTGGCTTCTAAGTTTTCAAAAATCGCTTCGATAATCACATCAGCTTTTGCAATGCCATGCCCATGTAGATCGGGGATGAGATTATCTTGCGCTTGCATAATGCGTACTTTATCTTTTCTAAAACGGCGTTTGAAACCACTGTTTGCTCTGCCAACGACACGCCCGAGTGCCTCGGTATTCATATCTTGAATTGTTACGCGCAACCCTTGCATGGCACACCACGCGGCAATATCGCCACCCATTACGCCACCACCAATAACGTGTACGTGTTTTGGTGTGAAAAGTTTTTTATCACCAAGCGCCTTGAGCCTATTTTGTAAAAAGAATACCCGTACCAAGTTTTGTGCGGTATCGGTTGAAACTAAAGTAGCGACAGATTGCGCTTCGGCTTCATACATTTCATTTGACTTGCTGCCGTGCATTTCCCAAATATTGATCAGCGCATAGGGCGCGGGGTAATGTTCTTGTTTAGCTTTTGATTCAACCTGTTTACGCATTTGCATAGCAATAACTTTGCGCATCGGCGAGGTTTCTAAAAGTGCGGCTGATTTTGGCGCTTGCTGCTTGTCAGGCTTGCGTAAAATGGTTTGTACTGCTGTCGCTTTTAACTGGCGCAATGGCACACAGTAATCGGTTAAGCCCATTTTTTTAGCTTGGCGAGGGACTAAGTTTTTCCCTGTGAGCATAATCGGCATGGCTTTAAGCACGCCCATACGCCTGATTGAACGTACCGTGCCACCAAAACCTGGGTGAATGCCTAATTGGATTTCGGGCAATGATAACTTGGTCGAAGGTGAATCGTCCGTAACAATATAGTCACACGACAAGGCAATTTCTAATCCGCC
>CAYOHT010000149.1:0-5353 GCA_964403815.1 uncultured Cocleimonas sp. | reverse complement strand
AATGGTATTTTCTGGTGATAGCTCAGCAAAAGGACGTGCCGTTCTGAAAATATCTACAAACGGCATAGGCATACCCGCCGTATCAGCGCCTCCTTGTGGGCCTTCGGTATTGATGCCTAGTGATGGCGTGAAGGGAAGCTCAGGCATTGTGCCTGTGGCTAGGTAGATAGCTTTTATTGTATTTGGGTTGTTTAGTTTTGCAGTGAACGTGACGCTAGAGTTGGCAGATATATTTCCTTGGCTATCGGTACTGCTAATAGTGATTGATCCGCTAGCTTGTGCTTTGTTACTGGTGAGCGAGTAATTCCCTGCGCTATTTGCAACGGTTGTTTGTTGGCTTCCATCAGGAAAGGTAACGGTGATTGTAGAGCCTGCTTCGGCTTTACCCGATACTGAAACTAAACCATTGTCATTTGATGTGGCAGTGTTTGCTGTTGGCACATTGGGGTTAACGGCTTTAGTAGAGCTACCTCCACCACCACAAGCCGTTAAGACGATTGCTAATAAAACCAAAGCCCCGATATTTCTTGCTATTGTAACAAATTCCATTTTCTTCCCCTTTAAAACCATTTATTTGGTTGTACTTCATTGTGCGCTATTTTCTTAGAATGTTATTTGCGTCACAAGTTCCCTTTCAAAGTTGATTATAACAAATAACTCTTTATAAATCTGTTATTTATAAGTGATTTATTAAGCGATAGGTTGAGTTACTATGCAGTGTTGTAATATATTTTCGTATTTACAAAAAAGTAAGGTTTAGGGTTATACTTTATCTGTGATAAAAAACCACTCAGATAACCAACCCCTTGCCGAACGTATGCGCCCCAAAACCTTGGAGGAGTACGTTGGTCAGCAACATATTTTGGGTGAAGGCAAACAACTGCGTGCGGCGATTGAGCAAGACCGTTTGCATTCTATGTTGTTCTGGGGGCCACCTGGAACAGGTAAAACCACATTGGCGAGACTCATCGCACATTATAGTGGTGCTGAGTTTATTACCATGTCGGCGGTATTGTCAGGTGTTAAAGATATTCGCGCGGCGGTTAAGTTAGCCAAAGAAAACCATGCCTTGGATGGTCGTAACACAGTTTTATTTGTGGATGAGGTGCATCGTTTTAATAAATCACAGCAAGATGCTTTTTTGCCGCATGTTGAAGATGGGACGTTTAGTTTTATCGGTGCGACGACTGAAAATCCTTCGTTTGAATTAAACAACGCTTTATTGTCACGCGTGCGTACCTATGTTTTGCGCGCGCTAACGATTGATGATATTAAAGCAATTTTACAATCTGCGATTAATGATGAAGAACGTGGATTAGGAAAGCTCAAACTCAAAATTGATCCAGAAGCCTTAGAATTTTTAGCCAAAGCTGCAGATGGCGATGCAAGGCGTGGCTTGAATTGGTTAGAGATTGCGGCAGATCTAGCGAGTGACAGTAATAATAAAATCACCCTAGCCACCATCGAAGAAATCGCCAGCGAAGGCGTGCGTCGTTTTGATAAAGGCGGTGATCTCTTTTACGAACAAATATCCGCTTTGCATAAATGCGTGCGCGGCAGTAACCCCGATGCGGCATTGTATTGGTATTGCCGCATGATTGATGGTGGTTGTGACCCTATTTATATCGCAAGGCGCGTAGTGCGTATGGCGAGCGAAGATATTGGTAATGCCGACCCTCGTGGCTTGTCATTAGCAATGGATGCTTGGCAAACGTATGAGCGACTCGGTAGCCCAGAAGGGGAATTAACGATTGCCCAAGCGATTGTTTATCTCGCATCAGCGCCTAAAAGTAATGCGGTGTACGCCGCTTATAAACAAGCGATGAGAGATGCAAAAGAGTCTGGCTCATTAGATGTGCCGATGCATTTACGCAATGCGCCCACCAGTTTCATGAAAGACATGGATTATGGAAAGGATTACCGATACGCGCATCAAGAAGAAGATGGTTATGCGGCAGGTGAGACATATTTTCCTGATGAAATTGGCGAGCAGATTTATTACGAGCCAGTACCGCGCGGACTAGAATTGAAGATAGGGGAAAAGCTGGCGCATCTGCGTGAGCAAGATCGTTTGGCTAGAAAAAAGTAATTGGTATTTGAAAGCTTTAAAAGAATTCATCATGTAAAAGTGGGGGGGTGTGCTTTGTATATTCTCTTTTTAGGGTTTTCAGTTGTTTATAAAAAGTAGGGGAAGAGGTTATGAAAAGGTTTATATCAGGGGTGTTTTCTATTTCGTTATTGTTAGCGGTTCAAGCCTGTTCAGCAAAATCAACGCCGCCTGTTTCACATTCGCACGGTGGGCGTGTGCATATTCACTCTTTACCCGCGATAGGAGCAGGGCATCGACATGGTGCGGGTGCATCTGGTGTTTTGGTTGGGGGTACGGTTAGTAGTTCGGTTGAATATGAGGGTGACAATAAAGGAAGGCAAACACGGCATGTGCCACACACACCTAAGCCAAGCACGAATATAATCAAAGGCGATGTAACTTGTCGTAGCGGTGAGTCAGATTGCAATATCTGCGCCGCAAATGTGCAACAACAGTTTAGCCGAGCGGCGGCTGGGCAATTACGGTGGCGTAAGCTTTCGTGGCACTTTGCATGGCCGCAAAAATACCCACCCAACGGCACACGCCCTTTGGATGTTTTTGATGGCAAACCTGCATATCCTTTAGGCATTCCAAATAAGCATATTCAAGGATTTGCACGTACAAATTCAGCACGTTTTCCGTTTGTAGGAACGCACAGCCACAAACGAAAAGGCAGTGTGTTTACCGTTGCAAAAAATGGCAATGGCAGTATGAGCCTTGCATCGCTACAAAAAAGCAAAGGCGGGCATCCAAGCGGTTTGCAAGTGATTGGTGACTTCCTTGTTTATGGTGATGCGGGAGGTTTGGTGTTTAAAGATATCAACTCAGCGAATCAAACTCGCACTAAGAGCATAAAAATCACACCCAAAGCACGTTATGGCTATGGCGGCGGGTTGGGATTGCTTCGTTTATCAAAAGACAATTTATTAGTATTGACCTCAGGCCCAGGTAGCCAAGACAACCGTCCGCGCTATAACTATTTTTATCAAGTAAAAACGCAAGGCGCAATGCCGAAAAATCTTACTTTACTTAATAAATCACGTTCCACAATCCCTCGAAATTGGCCCAAAAACTTAGGCTTTTCAGAAAACTTATCGCTGATTACAGAATGTGGCACAGGTGATATATACAGTATTCATACCACAGGTTCTTCACAAGGAATTGGCTCAGTCACGGGTAATGGCTACTGGCGTTTGTCTAAGTTGGTAGGGCAACAAGGCAAGCTAAGCTTATCGCCATTAAGCGTTTTTTACACACGGCAAAATATGTCGAGTTGTAATATAAGCTCAGCCGCAACCGTGCATGTGAATCGCCAGCACAAACTAGAGTTTTATTGTCATGGTTTCGCTAAAGACCCATCGGGTTCAACCTTTAATGTGCTAGGTTCGCCTAGCCGAAATGGACGAGATAAGTTTGATTTTAAGATGGGGACTTTGTAGATATCAAAGCACACCCCCCCCTTTTTACATGATGTTTGTAAATAGCTTTTTCCTGAACAGCTTTAATCAGAGTTTCCTTAATTGATGCAAGCGAATTGGAATATGTTTTTTGAGATACTCAAAATCTTTATCATTTGTAAAAATAGAAAAGTCATGGTTAAGTGATACCGCACAAATTAAAAAGTCTGTATTAGCACCTTGTATACCTTTTGAACGTGCTTGATTAAACAGTTCTGCCGCAAGTTCGTAGTCTTGTTGCGAGACTATGACATCAGGAAATGAAGACATGCCTTGCTTGATGGCTTTAAATTGATTGTTTTCTTTTATTCCAGATAGTGTTTCTTGTCGTATAGCGCCAATTATTTCAACCCTTGATTCTTTTATGAGTTCGGATAATTCATGTGTAAAATGGGTGTGCTTGTCATTATTTTTTCTTAGCGCATAAGACCAAATACAGGTATCAACAAGAACCTTCATTTAGCCCCCTGATGTTGACGTTGTTCTTTATAGTTGTAACTTTCATCATATTCAGCAGTGCCAAATAGTTTTAATATCTCGAGTTGTTTTCGTCGTTGAATGTATTCTTCAAGAGCTTCTGTAACGACTGCTTTTTTGGTTTTATGTTGCCCGATGCTTTGAGCTTCGCTGATAAGTTTGTCATCTAGTGCTAAATTTGTAGCCATAATAAACCTCCTTACTTACACAATATAATGTGTAGTATAACGTGTGAATTAAATATACACAATGACAAGCCCAGCCAGCTATGGCTTAATCCCTTAATTAGTGTGAAATTTAAAGTAGAGAGCTAACATGCCAATCACAACAGGATCATTTCCCAACGCTAGAATGCGCCGTATGCGCCGTGATGACTTTTCACGTCGTTTGATGCGTGAAAATGTTTTAACTGTGAATGATTTGATTTACCCAGTGTTTGTCATCGAAGGCGGAAACAAGCGCGAAGCTATCGCCTCAATGCCAGATGTTGAGCGTTTGAGTGTTGATCTTTTGGTCAAAGAAGCCGAAGAGGCTTTTGCATTAGGAATCCCAGCGATGGCGTTATTCCCTGTCGTTGGCGAAGCAAAAAAATCAGAGTTGGCCGAAGAGGCGTATAACCCCGAAGGTTTGGCACAACGTGCCGTTCGCGCGATTAAAGCAGCCGTGCCAGAGCTGGGTGTGATTACTGATGTGGCGCTTGATCCGTTTACCTCGCATGGTCAAGATGGTTTGATGAATGACGAAGGTTATATAATCAACGATGAAACGGTTGAAGTGTTGGTGCAGCAAGCCATTTCTCATGCCGATGCAGGCGCAGATGTGGTTGCACCCTCGGATATGATGGACGGGCGTATCGGCTCTATTCGAGCGGCGCTTGAAGAAGCGGGACACACCAATACCCGCATACTGGCATATTCTGCAAAGTATGCTTCTAGCTTTTATGGTCCGTTTCGCGATGCGGTAGGTTCAGCGGGCAATATAGGCAGTGGCAATAAATACAGCTATCAGCAAGACCCTGCAAACAGCGACGAAGCACTTTATGAAGTCGCGCTAGATTTACAAGAAGGCGCAGACATGGTGATGATAAAACCAGGTATGCCGTATTTGGATATTGTGCGCCGTATTAAAGATGAATTTAAAGCGCCGACCTATGTGTATCAAGTCAGCGGCGAGTACGCGATGATTAAAGCTGCGTCACAAAATGGCTGGCTAGATGAACGCGCTGTTGTGATGGAAGCATTGGTAGGAATGAAGCGAGCGGGCGCGGATGGAATCTTGACGTATTACGCAAAGACAGTAGCCAAATGGTTAGCAGAATAATTAGATAATA
>CAYOHT010000148.1:0-5366 GCA_964403815.1 uncultured Cocleimonas sp. | reverse complement strand
TTTTTAGTACCATTCACTACCTTGTCTTTACCTGTACCAGAAGGGGCTAGTATGAAAGAGATTGCATTTATAGGCACTTCTGTAGCTTCATCCCATAACATTAAGTTACGTCTGAACTGTGAGGCATAAGCCATCAGTTGTGTGGTGACTATTACTGCTTTCATTCTTTCTGGTATTGTAGGAAAGGGTAAGGCAGATAGTATGTTAGAGATGTAATTGTTATACTTAGGTGTAAGTGCTCCTTGCTTTTCTAGCTCTTCTCTGGTTATGTCTAGCATGGTTTTAGTTGTCATACGCGTAGTCCGTTTATTGTGTGTTAAGGTAGATTAAAGCTTTGTTTTTATTTGGAATAAGGATTTATTTCAGTTGTGTTCAATCTTTCATATATGATGTAGGTTTCTGAGGTTGTTTCTTTACTATTATCTTTGTAATCTAGTGCTGTTAGATGGTCGGTGAATACCCTAATAAAGTAAGGTAGGTACATAGCACTTGGTGTTACTACTATGTAGACATGGGATGAAATCTCCACAGAACAGTTTACTTCAGTTTCCATTAGTGTATTCCTCTATCTTTATTACGCATCTAGGGTTATCCTTATCTTGTCCACCGTTAGTAAAAGTTCCACCCATATCAAATTTAGCACTATCATTAGTTAGTACATTATGTATTTGTAGAGCATCTAGTACATATTTCTCTATTAAGGGAGCTACGTTTCTGGGGTCACTGTTGGAGTTTTTCCAGTAGATAGTCGTATGTACTAGAAACTTATCTACAGAGCTATTAGGGGCTTGTATCTGATTGTATACTAAGTCGTGATATTCTCGTTTAACCCGGGATTTTATGAAATAGTGTGCATTTCTTTCCCAGTTAAGACCTACTAGGAATGTTTTACTAGGCTTAGTCTTAAACTCTTGAGTATAATATACTGGTAAGATTAATATAATGTTGTATAAACCCAAAATAATGTTTCCTTGATTTGATACTGTATTACATAAATAGGTGGTTTTATGTTACGATTCTATAAAAGATATAGCTAGATAGTAAGGAAGGAGTAACCATAAACCATAAAAACTTACTACCTACCTATATCTTTTATACTAGTGTTGGATTGTTGTGTGGTCAGAGATGTAGGAATCGAACCTACGTTCAAAGCTTCCAAAGCTAAGTGAATACCATTTTCTCAATCTCTGATATTTGTATTGTAATGTATATAATTGCTAAAGTACACCTTTAATTTGATATTACTCTTAAATAAGTAAGTTGTAACATCAAATATACAGTTATGTGGCATCGAGTTCGTCTATAGCTAGTTGCACTTGCTGCATAGTGGCGTTGTTTGGTATAACACTTAAGTCACTAAAACTAGTACCTATCTCTAAGTCAGCCTTATTATTTAGTAAGGGATCAGGTAAAAAGTCTGTTTCCATGATAGGTATTAAAGTATCATTAAACCACTTAATTATAACTGGATCTTTTGTTGCTTCTGCATATACACTATCATATATAGTCGCTACTATTTTAATATCTTCTTGGTACCCTTTACTCTCTATAAGTTGGTGCATCTTGTTTATAGTTAGAAGTATTAAGATACTCCAAAACTGGTTTACTGCGTTATTAAGAGTACGAAACTTCTTACCAACATTATCTACCTTTAAATTACAACCTAACCCTAAATGTAATTCACCATACTTTTTAGCATGAGGTATTATGTAGTCATTTACATTTTTCATAATATTAGGGTAAGCTTTAGTATGGTAGTCATTATATAATTCTTGAGTTATAACCCCTCCCTTATGATCATCCGGCATACCTAAATAGGCACACTTAAACGTTACAGGTTTAGATCGTTGTCTTAACTCTTTTAAACCTGCATTACCTTCCTGTTCTCCTTTATAAAATGCCTTAGCATCCTTTACATTATCACCAGTTACAGTCATATATTTAGATATTTCTTCGGTGTAGTACTGCACTGAATTATAAGAGTGTCCATCTAAACCGTGTCGGTATATGGCTAGTTTGCCTGGATCAGCTGTTAAGCAAGCAAGTACCCTGTCTTCTAGAGACGAGTAATCTGAGGCTAGTATAACTTTACCTTTAGGGGCTGTAAAACAAGCCTTAACGGGTTTAGCAAATACAGAACCTGTAGAAGGCATCTGAAGTAGATTAGGGTTAGAGCTTGTAGGTCTAAAAGTTAGAGCACCAAACAGCTTTAAATTACCATATAACCTACTGTTTATAGTATAGTTATAGAAGCTTTTAATAAAGTTACTTTTAATTATACCTGCATAAGAGTAGTTTATAATTTGCTGCGTTAGCTGGACTACTTCAGGTATGTTACTTGTCTTATTAACTATAACTATTTGGTCTCTGTCCCATTGAGGGTTACCCTTAGCTGTAGTAGTTTCTGACTGAATGTTTAGCATAGCAAATAATTCTGCTTTCTGTTTAGAGGACCCAGGGTTAAAGGTAGGGTAGTCTATTAAAGGCTTGTCTATTTGTGCTAAAAAAGACTTATTATATATTTTAGCTTTTAACTGAGATAACTCTTGCTGCGTTTGTTTTATTAGAGGGTGTGTTACGGCTAGCTTACCCTCTAAGAGTTTATTCAATATAGGTTTATCTAGTTTTTTTACTAAGGCTACAGTCCATTTAGGCACTCCTGGGATTACTTCTTGTGTAGGTAGTGTTATTCCTACAGAAGCAGCATACAGGT
This sequence comes from uncultured Cocleimonas sp., assembly GCA_964403815.1. Lineage (GTDB taxonomy): Bacteria > Pseudomonadota > Gammaproteobacteria > Thiotrichales > Thiotrichaceae > Cocleimonas. Next base: position 2,653 of record CAYOHT010000148.1, on the reverse strand, counting down.
TCATGAAATATGATCTATGAAGCATATCTTTATGGTTAAAAGGTTTAGTATAGTAGCTTGCAGAACGTAGTTTTGTAGCTCTTTCCTCTTTGTACTCTAATATCTGATTACTATAGTGTACTTCTAAGTAATCTTGTATAAGAGTATTATTAGCTAATCCTGAAGCTACTTTTTCTAACTGTTCTACTATTACAACTTCCAAGTCTTTCACCTTATCTAAGTCAATATGTAAACCATTCATCATGATTTTTACTATATCTTTTATCAAATGTTTGGAAGTGTTTTCGTAAAAATGTCTTGTTAAGTAAAGACTATCTTTAGGGACTGGTGCTGGTAGTTGTTGGTGAGGACTATACTTTGTGTTTGTAGATTGTGTAGTGTATTTTATTAGCTTCATAAGTTACATCCATTCTGGAGGCTCATTTGCATTTTCCTCTATAAGTTCTTTATCTAAAATATTACATTGTTCCTGTAAATATTTCCATAGTTTTAGTGTAGCACAACTATCTATTGCTGCGTAGAGTAGCATCTTAGGTTCATACATTTGTGATAACTTAAATAAATCTTTTGATATACCCCAGTCTCCGTACCAGTGCCCTGCTAGTAGTTTTAACCCTGTGCGGGCTTTACTTGTATCTACATGGTTCACTAGTGTTTTAGCCAACTGTTGGCTGTCTTCATAGACTAGAGGTAGTTTGTTGGTGTAGTATTGTAGGTAGCGAAAATCGAAGCTAGCATTATGCCACACCTGAGTAATATTTGTCGTTACAAGGTACTGTAAAACTAACTGAGTTATCTCGTCTGTATCTAAGATAAATACGTAGCCCTCAGATTCTGATATACCAATACTGCAGTGTGTTAATACTGTATGGTGAGGGTGACTTAGGGCATCCGATTTTAATATAGCCTGAGCTTTAATCCTGTCATCTTTAGTGCATGTATTGTCATTTACGACCTTTTTACATAATTCCCTATCTTCATCACTGTAAGCACTAGCAGTCTCAAAGTCGGCTGCGAATATTGAATAATTGTCGATCTCTGATAGGAACTGCTTTGCTTCGTTAATGTTGTTAGTAGATTTGTAAGTTACATTTATAATATTAAACATTATGCTCCTTTTGTACTCATCTCTTTTGTATAGTTTAGAGATTCTGCATTTATTAGTCTTTTCTTTGCTCTAGAGAAAGCTACATAAGCTAGGTTTATAACATCCCTATAAGCTACAGATCCTTCTTCTATCTTCCCTGTTTGTTGTAGGTCCTTTATTAGGTTAAAAACCATACTATTTATGTCTGAAGCTATATACACCTCATCCCACTCTGAACCCTTGCTTGAGTGTACTGTAGCTAAAGTAAGTTTTTGGCACTTAGACTCGTGCTTAGTAGCCTCTTTTAGTGCATCATATATAGCCTTAGAGCCATGTTTTAGTACTAAAGCTATAGCCGAGTTTAACACTATATCGTCCTTGTATAAGGATTTTACATAGGATAACGGGTTACTATAAAGCATTTTCAGGTCACTATCTGAGTACCAATCGTCATAGTCTGCTTGTATATGCTTATATGTTGGGTCAGATATATATCCCCCGTTAGTAATGGAGGCTACTAGGATAGGTATATGAAATATTTGTTTAGCTTTACGTAATAGTCCGTAAGGAGTCTGAGACTCGTTAAGTTCTATCATCTTAGCTATCAGTACTGAATTGGTTCTAGTTAGGTAAGCTCTGGTTTCTATAACATTGTCTGTTTTATTTCCTATAAAGGAATAGTCAGGCTCAATAAACTCTCGCATAAAACGTTCTACACTTTTAGCTATTAAAGTATTTACCCTAAAGGACTTAGACATAGATAATACTGTAGAGTCCTCTTCAGGTATTACTTCAAAGCAGTTTATAGTGTGGTTGAAGGTAAAAATATTTTGATGTTTATCCCCAACAGCTACTTTACGCTTAGAAGGTATTAACTTAAATACCTCTAAAGTTACGGGGTTAATATCACCACATTCATCAAGCATAAGTAAATCGTATGTTGGTAGATCAATATCTTTTTGGTGTAAGTATATATGAAACAACTTTAAGTAAAAGTCATGCGTACAAGGAATACTTCCCGTAGCCATTTTGTTTAAATACTTATTAGCTAGAGTTATTGTTGCTTTACCTAAGTCTCTACTTTCTCCGTAAGAATCGAAAGAAGTATACTCGGATAAACAAAACTCTCGTATCTCATCTACTAGCTTTAATTTACTTTTATAGGGAATACTATCTTTTATATCTCTATAACCTAAGAAGCCTATAGTGTACCCGTTAGGGGCTACTACATACTTATAGGCTAGTGAGTGTGTTGTCGAACACTTAGTACCTTCAGGGAACTTATTAGAAGCTTCTGTAGCTACTGCCTTAGTATAGGCTAGGTATAAACTCTTACCACCAATATCTTTAGCTATATGTGTAAGTAGTGCTGTTTTACCTGGTTAAGAGCCAGCAACAGAACTAACTAAAGTAATTCTATCACTGGCATCCTCCTTCACATGCTTTGCAATTTTGTCTTGTTCGTTTGTTAGCTTCATAGATTTCCTTAAATATCACACCTATTTACGATGGCCTTTAGCTTTTCTACCTTTGCAGAAGCTTCGTCGTAAGCAATCACTAGTTTTA